>SLPW01000054.1 GCA_007131755.1 Myxococcales bacterium
AATAACCTCGACATCTGAGTAGCGCCGTCGTATCAGTCGACGGTGCTATCCGATGGGTTGATTTCTTGCATTTTCAGACCGTTGCCCATGCTCATAAAACGACTCGCTGACATCTACCTCAAGGCTCGGGGTTGGACCGTTCGAAACGACGTACCACAGGGGCTCGATAAGTTCGTCTGTATCGGCGCCCCGCATACCAGCAACTGGGATTTCCCGGTCACTCTGGCGATTGCCGCCTCCGTGGATCTGGACTTTTATTGGGTGGGGAAAGGCAGCCTCTTTCGAGGGCCCATGGGGCCGGTGATGCGCCGCCTCGGGGGCATCCCCGTGGATCGCAGCCGGTCTACCAACTTCGTCGACCAGGTCGCCCAGGTGATGAGAGAGTCCGAGCGCATGGCCCTGGGCATCGCGCCGGAGGGGACGCGCGCGAAGGGAGAGTATTGGAAGTCCGGCTTCTATCACATCGCCCGTAGCGCTGGTGTTCCCATCGTCTGTGGCTACATGGACTGGACCAAGAGAGAGGGCGGACTGGGCCCTGTGATCGACTCTTCACTTTCCGAGGAGGAGGTCTTGGAGGAACTCGAGGCGTTCTACGCCGGGCTCCAGGGGCGCCGGCCCGACCAATTTACGCCCCCGAAGTTTCGGGAGCGTTAACGGGTGCGGTCGTCGCGCTCATCGACGTGCGCCCCGAGGAGGAATACGACTCGGGCCACCTGCCGGGAGCCCTGTCGATGCCCGTCGAGACCTTGGAAGCCCGAATGGCCGACCTTCCACGAGACCAGACCATCGTCGCCTATTGTCGCGGGCCCTACTGCGCGCTCTCGGCCGAGGCGGTCAAACGCCTGCGCGAGGAGGGCTTTGAGGCGCTGCGAACGGAGATCAGTGTGAGTGACTGGAGCGATGAATCTATCCCTGGAGCATCTGGCTCATGAGCGACGTACAGACGCCGATCTATCTCGATCACAACGCCACCACGCCCGTCTTGCCGGCGGCCCTGGAGGCAATGCTGCCTTATTTGCGGAAACACTTCGGAAATCCCTCCAGCGGTCATCTCTTCGGCCGCCGCGCCCGCCGGGCCGTCGACAGGGCCCGAGGCCAGGTGGCGGCCCTGCTGGGTTGTTCTCCCTCGGAGATCATCTTTACCTCCGGAGGCACGGAGGCCAATAACCTGGCCATCGTCGGTGTTGCCCGGGCTCGTCCGTCGCGACGGACCATCGTCAGCTCCGTCATCGAGCACCCCGCCACAGCCCGTCCCTGCCAGTGGCTGGCCGACCAGGGGCATACGCTCCATCTGCTCGACGTCGACCATCAGGGGCGCATTGTCACCGACCAGGCTCGCCAGGTCATCGATGATGACACCGCTCTGGTCACGGTCATGCACAGCAATAACGAAACGGGTGTCCTCCAGCCCATCGAAGAGCTCGTCGAACTGGCCCGGGAGCGAGGCGCTGTCGTGCATACCGACGCCGCTCAGTCGGTGGGCAAAATCCCGGTGAAGGTGGATCGGCTACAGGTCGATTTGCTCTCCCTGGCAGGCCATAAACTCTACGCACCCAAAGGGATAGGCGCCCTCTACGTGCGTCGCGGCACCCCGTTGGAGCCCCTCTTGCTTGGCGCCGGTCACGAAGGGGGGCTGCGCCCGGGCACGGAGAACGTGGCCTCTATCGTCGCTCTTGGCGTGGCCTGCGAGCATGCCGCTGCCCGCACAGAGGAGGTTTCCCAGAAGATGAGCGACCTTCGCGATCTGCTCTGGACTCGCCTCCAGGCGGCGATTCCCGATATTGCCCTCAACGGACATCCTTCCCTCCGGCTCCCGAACACGTTGAACGTTCGCTTCCCAGGGGTTACTGGCGACGCCATTTTGGCCCGTGCACCCGAAGTCGCCGCCTCCACCGGTTCGGCCTGTGCCGCCGGTGGTCCTTCGGCCTCGGCCACCATCCTTGCCATGGGCGTCCCTGCGCAGCAGGCGCTGGGCTCACTACGCCTTAGCCTGGGTAGAGATAGCACCGAGGCCGAGATCGAAATTGCTGCCAGGGCCCTGATTTCGGCCTATCGTGAGGAGACGTGATCGAAAGCCGCTCCTCACTTTCCAAGGAGTAGGTCTTAAAGGAACTGGAGGCCTTCTACGCCGGGCTCCGGGGGCGCCGGTCCGTCCAATTGGGGCCCCAAAGAATTTCGGGAGCGTGAAAGGAGGCGGTCGCCACAATTTTCCCCCCCTATAGATGGATCACGTTCGTTATCCCCGTGCGGATCATGGCGACGGCGTAGGCTGCCAATAAGAGGGACATGATCTTACCGAAGGCTCGGGAGACCCCGGGGTGGACCCACTTGGTGACCACGTCCTGGTAGTAGAGGAGGAGGCCCACCACGGCGAGGTTGATGAGCAGGCCGGCAAGGACCAGAAATTGGCCGTGGATGTCGGCCAGGGTCACCGACGCCGCCATCGTCGCCGGCCCGAAAATAAGCGGGGTTCCGATAGGGACGATCCCCAGATCGGAACTCAGGGCCTCCTCTCTGCGCGAATTCTGGGAGAAGACCAGGTCGCGACACCCGATTGATATCGAAAGCAGCCCTCAAAGGGCAGTTTCGCGCCGTCGTGCAGACGCCGCAAACTGCTCAGAACCACTGTCGGCGACTACTAGACCGTCTTCTGCGACGCGGAGGGAGTGCTAGACAGGTCCAGGTTAGGGCACTTTCCAGAGTTGGCCATTCGTCGATAATTTGGGTATTCTTCCCACAAGCTGAGGGTTTCGCATCTCTCCGGAGTGAGACGACGCAGATGGCATCCAGAAAGCCCGCACCGCCACGATTGGCAATGAATTGCCGTGGATTGAGGACGGTCTGTAGTGGCTGGTAATGGGTAGTAGGTAGTAGGTCATCGGAGGTCGATGCCAACCCGATCAACCCAGCGAAAACGAGTGATCCCGCAGGTAGCCCGATGAATGTCGTGAATTCGAGGTCATCGCTAACGGCAATGCTTTTCCGGATGCCATCCATATAAGACTGCCAGAGACCAAACTGAACTGTCGGAAGTATCATTGAACGGAGGGATGAACCCGGCATGGTCACATTTCATCACCGAAAAATTTTCATCCAGGGCTTGCTGGTTCTTGCCATTGCTCTGGCGACGCTGAGTTGCGGCGACCAACCGGAAGAAACCCCGCATTGCACTCCGCAGGTTTCTTGTGAAGCCGTCGAGGCAGAATGCGGCGAAGTCTCAGACGGTTGTGGCGGCGTGTTGGATTGTGGCGAGTGCTCGGCGCCTCTTGATTGCAGCCCATCCAACCAGTGTGAAGAGGAGCTCTGCGAGCCGAAGACATGTGCTGACTTAGGGGCGACCTGCGGAACCGTTGAGGATGGCTGTGGGGGACAGTTGGACTGCGGCGAGTGCTCCGGATCGGATACCTGCGGCGGCGGTGGCGTAGCCAACCAATGTGGATGCGAGCCCACCTCCTGCGAACTGGCCGGCGCTGAGTGCGGAACGATCCCTGACGGCTGCGGCGGAGAACTGGATTGCGGCGATTGTGAAGAAGAGCCAGAGGATCTCTGCGAGCAGCCCTCCGTGCAACCGCCCGAGGGCTGGACGCGGCTCACCACCGGCACCTTCAGTTGCCTCTTTCGGGCCGGTGTCGGCATTGACTTCGACGCGGATTGCAGCACCTGGGAAGGAATATGGAACCTTCCTTTTCCAGGAGGAAACGGCCTGCCTCAACGACTGGGCATTGGACGCTTTTCTCCCGAGGAGTACCTGGCCATTGGATTCAATACGGAAGGGCTTCCCCAGGATAAGAAGATAGATATTCGCCACACCGGGCCGGGATCAGGTGTGCAAGTCACTCAGCGCCTCGCCACCATCTCGGCCTGCCCGGGCAACTTCGATTTCGACGCTGTGGAAGAAGAGACGGGATGTGTCTTCGATCTCACGTTGCTGATATCCAGGATTCATATTGGCGGGATCGACACCGACGAAGATTGTCGACTCGATCCGGACAGCGACTACTACCTGAACATCATCCACACTGATTCGTCGCTGGATACATCCGTAAATGACCTGGAGTCTAACTGTCCGCCCGATACCTTTTGCGGTGTCCTCTATAATCCTACGTCTCCGGAGTGAAAGCCCGCACGAATCACCCGGAGAAGAACGACCGACCGGAGAGGCACGACCGAGGTGTCCGCCTGGACGAGTGTCCTCAGCCAGCGTTGGAGATTGCACCAAAGACGGGGAAAATGCGCCATAATGCGCCAGGTGATAGGACAACGGTTGTGAGGGCAGTGATTCCCCCGGATCGATGCGATGACTCGCCGCTACACCAACCAACGGTCATCGAAGGCACCCCGCAAATGGTAGTTTGCGCCGTCGTGCAGGCGCCAAAAATAGAAGGACGTGAGAACCCCCGGAGTGTTTTCTGTTCGTCCGACCCTGTCGTCTCGAGAGCGACGGTATGTGATGGCTCAACGTCACTCTACTTGGGGCGCCTGAAAAGCGGCGCGTAAAGCGGCATTTGTGGGGAGGTGGATTCGGGATTGGTGGGGTTTGCGGCGGGCCCCTCCGGACCCATGCGGCCGGGTCCCCCGGCCTGGGCCCATCTCCCCAATCAAGTTGGGGAGGATCAATTGCCTTCGATGAAGGTGTGGGGTTTGCGGAGGGTCCTTCCGATAGGAGTAGCCGGTGAACGAGGTGTCTCGTCGGCGTTGTCGAAGCTGTGCTCGAAAGGTCACGGTAGATGTGTCTCAGTTTCCGCGCCTGACAACCACCTGTGCTCGTCCTTGCTCGTCGCGGCTTATGGTCAACTCCCAGGGCCGACAGCAGACCTCGCAGTCTCGCACCGTCTTCCCCCGGGTGTCGGGATCGATCCACACCTCCATAATCTCGAAACACCACGGACATTGCACTGTGATCGTATGGTGCATCGGGAGCTCAGCCCGGATTATTCATGAGGTTCGCCGCGAGACACAGCAGGGCCGCATGGACACTGGATGATGACGACCGACCGGGTACCCGCTTGCGGGTGACAGCGCATCGTGGAGGGAGAGCGACCTTAAGGGAGCGGTTCAACGCCAGTGTCCATCGGCATCTGCGCAGTCGTAGCAGAACGGTCATGAATAATCCGGGTTAGGCCTTCTTCAAGAACTTGGTCTTGAGCACGAGCATGACGTTGTTGATCTTGCCCTCGATATTGTCGGGATCGCCGATGAGTCGGATATTTTTGACCTTCGTGCCCTGCTTGGCGACGAAAGAGGTGCCTTTGACGTCGAGGCTGCGGATCAAGGTGACGGAGTCGCCGTCTTTGAGCTCTGTGCCGTTGCTGTCCCGGGTCACGGGCTCGTCGGGGGTGTCATCGGTGGGCTCCTCTCGCCCGGCGGGGTCTTGTTTTGCCCACTCCAAAACCTCGTCGACCAGGTAGGCCTGGTCTAAGATGTCGCGGGCCCAGGTCTCGCCACGCAGGCGGTGGAGGATGCGCCAGCTCAAGGCCTGAACGGCGGGGGTCTCGCTCCAGATGGTCTCCTGCAGGCCGTACCAGTGGTTGGTGTCGAGGCCGGCAGGATCGCCCTCGATCTGCTGGCGGCAAGTCGGACAGAGCAGGACGTTGTGCTCCGGGTTGTCGTCCTCAAAGGGGGCGACGGCGAAGGGGTTGAGCTCTTGTGCATTGGGGCACAATTCGCACCGGTCTCCGGCGCGGTCTCGGAGAGTATTTCGAAGTTCGATCTGATCGGACATGGTCTGCTCGGCAGCAAGATAGGACGTAGCTCTCCGGGACTAGTAGTCCCCGGGCATGGACGCCGTCAACGAAGGGTTGAGGTGATTCCTTCCGAAACGCCGCAGCATCGGTTCGTGCTCGGACGCTAACGCGCCGAGCGTCAGGAGCGCCTGAAAAGCGCCGGAGTCATGGCTGGTTGGAGGTCACGACTGACACCCATCATCTCGTTCGTCATCTACACTCAATTGCCTGTCGAGATGCTCAGACAGTTCTACAATGAGTGCTTGAAGTGCCTCTAACGGGGCTTGTTCAGAAGGCATGTATGGAATTATTTCGTCCATATCTTCTGGATAACCGAAATCGGCGTAGACCTGCGAAACTCGGTCCAGCACTTTCTTTTCTGAGGCTTCCGATTCCATGATGGCTTTTATGATCGCCAAACGCCATTGATTATGAGCTCTCTGATCTACGTCGTGCTCCGCCAGAGTTTCAAGGATGGTACTGATGGCGTGATGCTCGGACTTACTCATCGAAGCCAACTCGACAACAAGCTCCTCTACGTCTTTATGAGTACAACGCAATTCATCAACGGCGAAGTCGACTACATCTTGATATGAAATGAAACCAAAATCCAATCCGATCTTGAGGCTCGACCAGTCGAGCCACCCCTGCTCTTCCATGAAGTCCCGTGCCCACTGGCGAGTCTCACGGTTCATAATCAACCTCCGGGGCGCTGATTCGGGGCTCCAGTAGAACGCCATCACGGACGAGCGCCTCGACAGCGCGTTCGATGCGCTCGAGGGCATCGTCGAGCGCGTCCTCGCTGGCGTCTGCAGCGAAGAGTTCTGAGGGCGTCAGGGGGGGGCCGACGCGCAGGCGGAGGGTGGCGGGGAGGATGGGCAGGAAGATGAGGGGCGAGCCGAGCCAGAGCCAGATGGCGAGGGCCGTCGGGAGGGGACCGAAGGGCAGGGTGACCGCCAGGAGAGCGGCCACGGACACACCCAGGAGCGAGAGACCCCAGCGCTTCACACCCATCAGGCGTGGCAGGATGAGGAGGGTGGCGAGCAACCTGGAGCGCAGGAGGATGGGCGCCGTCCAGGCGCCGTTGCGAATGCCGAGTGGCACAATGGGGACGCCGGCGTCCCGTGCGATGCGCAGGAAGCCGACGCGTCCGACGAAGTCCACGCGCTGGTTCTGCCAGACGGGCTTGAGGCTCTCGTGGTCGCCGCCGGGGAAGACGAGAATTGGCACGTCCTTTTCCAGGGCGTCGTGCGCGGCGGCGTAGGTGGAGGGAATGGTGCCGATGGCGCGGTGGATGGCGGAGAGGGGCCAGACCACGAAGCCGATTGGCAGCGCGAATCCCGCCAGCGGCCGTGTGGTGCCGAAGTGCTTCAGCCAGAGTGTGGCGATGCTGGCGAGCTCAGCTGCACCCACACCGGCAGAGTGGTTGGCCACCAGCAGGTACGGCGTGTCCGTGGGCAGGTGTTCTGTGCCCTGCAGGGTGGGTCGGAACCACAGCCGCACCACCGGGGCGACCAGCCACCGGACTACCTTCGCCGCACCCCGAGTGACCCGTCCCGGGGCCTGGACCTTCACGTGCTGCGCGAAGTCATCTGCCTGCACAGGGTTCGCTCCGGAGGGGGAAGGTTGGGGGGCGGGACGCGGGACCACGTCGACTACGATCAGAATACCCGAAAATCTCACCGAGTAGGCGCATGACGACGCTGTGTGTGATAGACTTGCTGCTGCAACACGGCAGTTTGCGCACGATAGGAGGCCCGCCGTCATGCCAACACAGTGTAATATAGCCGGCGTATCGCTGGAACCCCATTCTCTTTTCGATGCGTTCGCGCGATCTTCGAAGGGGAATTCGCGACGACCGCGTGGAGCGAGCAGGAGCCGGAATGGTTACGTTTCTCCTCCCGACGAAATGAGCACTTGAGTCTCCGATGTCCGTCGATCACAAACTCTTCTTCCTCACATTCGTGTCACTGCTCTTCGGCGGATTCCTACTTTTTTCCTCCTCCGAAGATATCCTCGAGCTCCGTGAATTACAGCGATCCCCCGTAAGCGAGGCGAGCCAGGCCGTGCCGGGCCCTGCGGTGGTTCGCGGGACCATCACGTCCATAGAGGAGCCCGCAAGTCACCCATGGGAGCCTACCCAGGTCGCCTACTATTCTCTTGAGCGGTCCGAAGAGAACCAACGCGGTGAACATGGTTACACATGGCGCGTGGTGTCATCGGAATCTGAGTTTTCTCCATTCCAAATCACCAGCGGCGGTAGCTCCCTTCGAGTCGTGCCCGCCTCGGAACACAATTTCGCCGTATTCCGAAGTGAAACGCATAGAGAGGGTAAGGAGCGAGATAGGCTTGTCTGGCTCACCGAGGGAGACACCGTCGAGATCATCGGTACCGTCACCATCGCCGAGTCGGGTATGGAGCTTCACTTCCCCGAAGAGGGCACGTTTCGCCGACAGTTAATCACGGACCGGACCATCGAGGAAGGTGTCGATGCCGGGGAGAGACTACTTTTCCCCTGGTCCGGTTTTGCCTTAATCCTGGTGGGGTTGGCGGCGGGGTTCTCACTGATGTCCTGGCGAAGCCGCCCCTGGGCTGCCCCGGGGATTGCGATCTTCGGCGGGCTATTGCTCCTCGCCCTCTCCATCGCCCTGAGCATCGCCGACCTCCAACGGAGCACGGCGGCCGAAGCCGAAGTAACTGAAGCGATCACCGACGCCATTCAAGCCGGCGCGATCTCCGAAGAGCTCGGCGAAGAGACTCTTCGGATGCGCCTGGAACAACTGGAGCTACAACGCCGCGGGATCCCTGACCGGTGGCTTCGCGAAGGCGTCGGCGCCGGCGAGCCCGTGAATGTAGGGGAGGGGACGGTGCTCCGCCAACTGCGTCCGGACTTCACGATTATCCTCATACAATTATTCCTGACGGTCGTCCTCTTTGTCGGCAGTATCGTCGTCGTGAATAGCCGTGACGAGTCTAACCCCTGGCTTCTGGTATGGACCACGGTTGCCTTCGCCCTCTCCACCTACGCCGTCCTTCTCCTCACGGGGATCTGGCGCAGTGGCGGCATCGAACAGCTCTTTGTCGCCGGAATCTGGTGCTTCCTCGTCGCCGGCGGATCCGTCCTCTACGAACGGTACCACCAGAGGTCCCTGGCATATATCGACGACGTCGGATTTCCCGACAGGGAGAACGTTCATTAGTCCCCGCCACAAGGCCTTTAACGGAGCTACGGTTGAGAGGAAGCGTCGGAGAATACCGACCGAGGTATCCGCATCAGCCCTACGATTGGCGCTGATCCACGTTGACCTCTCACCAACTGTCGCGGCGCGATGACTTTGGATGAGGCAGCTATTCATTAGGTCCGAAGGAGGCCAGTTTGTGTTGGAGGTTCGCAACGACGATACTTCTACAATCGAGTTCATTCGCGAGTTTGGCCGCAAGAAATTTCGCGACTGCTTTATACATCTCCTCAAAGCCTGCAATGGGAAGTGCCGAGCGGAACGGGGCCATGCTGATTTGGTGTGAGTATTCTGTGAACGAAATCCCGCAGTCATCAACTAGCCCGTGTTCGTCGAATAGTTGCAACTCAATTCCCAGAATCTTGCCGGCGTATATTGGACCTACGTCGAGGTGGTGTCTCTGAAGAGAGTGTCCCACGATTTCTGCCAGATGTGTGTGGACAGTCTGAAGGGTTTCGGATGTGTCTAAGAAAATATCGAGTGGTTGTGCCATCCCTACCTCGGTATCCATCGGAAAAAGTAATCATCCCCAATGATGGTCAGTCCGTCCAGCTTCCCCCTGGAAATACCGAGGGCTCTCGCGGCTTCGCGCTCAGCTCCCGGCTGTGAAAGGCCTGTGCCTCGGACGTCTATGACGATTTCTCGAGCCTGGCCGCCATGTCTAATGGAGCCGTTCACTCTGTTCCTTATTGATGCCGACGTAGCTTCGGGGGTCGGCGACGATATAAACGAGGAATTTTTCGCCAGGCCTATGATGTGGCGAGATGGTCGCGGCCGCGGTGATCTAGATATTGTGTGTAAGTGCCGTGGTAGTCGTCGATGCCGCCGGGGGTGATCTCGAGGACTCGGGTCGCCAACTCGGAGACAAACCAGCGGTCGTGGGAGACGAAGATGACCGTTCCGTCGTAGGCTTTGAGTCCCTCCACCAGGGCCTGGATGCTCTCGAGGTCGAGGTGGTTGGTCGGCTCGTCGATGACCAGCACGTTCGGTTCGATGAGGCTCAGATGAGCGAAGACCAGGCGAGAGGATTCGCCGCCGGAGAGGTGTTCGATTTTCTTGAAGACATCGTCGCGGCTAAAGAGGACTTCCGCCAATTTGCTGCGGACGAACCCGCCACTTCGGTCGCGGCAGAAATTCCAGGTCCAGTCGAGGATATTCTGTTCTGGAGTATCTGCGAGCTCAGCCTGGTCCTGGCTGAAATATCCGGGGTGGGTCTCATGGCCCCATTCGACGCTTCCCGCATCGGGCACCAGCTTTTCCATCATAATCTTTAGTAGCGTCGATTTTCCGACCCCGTTGGGGCCGATAATCGCCAGGCGATCGCCGCGGTGGACCGAAATTTCGACATTTTTCAAGACCTGCTCATCGTCGAAGCTCTTGTCGACGCCGTCGACGGCGATGACCTCTTTTCCGGAGGGACGACACGAGGAAAATCGGAAGGTGGGATATTGGCGAGAGCTCTGGGGAATCTCCTCGATCTCGATCTTCTCGATTTGCTTGAGCTTGCTCTGTGCCTGTCGGGCTTTGCTGGCTTTGGCACGAAAGCGGTCGACGAACGCCCGGTGGTCGGCGATCTCCTGCTCCTGTTTGGCGATTCGGGCTTCCATCCGCTCACGGTGCAGCGTCTTGGCGGTCTCGAATTGCTCGTAATTTCCCGTATAGACGGTGATTTTTTCGTAGTCGACGTCGACGATATCTGTGCTGACGGCGTCGAGGAAACGGCGGTCGTGGGAGACGACGAACACACAGCCCTCATAGCCCAATAGGAGGTTTTCGAGCCAACTGATGGAGACGATGTCCAGGTGGTTGGTGGGCTCGTCGAGGAGTAGAATATCCGGTTTTGATGCCAGGGTCTGGGCAAGGAGAACCCGTAATTTGAATCCGCCGGAGAGTACCGACAGAGGCTGCTCATGGACTTCAGCGGGGATATTGAGGCCCTCGAGTATCTCGCCGGCCCGGGCCTCGAGCCCGTAGCCGTCCTGGCCGAGGACGATGTCCTCGAGTTTTGTATACCGATCGGCGTCGAAGTAGTTGTGGGCGTTGGCCAATAGTTCTTCCTTGGCGACCATGGCGTCCCAGAGCCGGCGATTGCCCATCATGACGACGTCGATAATCCGCTCGTCTTCGTACTCGAAATGGTCCTGGCCGAGGACACCGATGCGGGCCCGTTTCGGAATCGATACGGTGCCCGTCGTCGGATCTTCCTCCCCGGAGATGATGCGCAAAATTGTCGATTTGCCGGAGCCGTTTGCGCCGACGACACCGTAGCGGTGACCGGCGTGGAATTGCAGGGAGACGTCATCGAATAATGTCGTCGCGCCGTGGCTCTTGGAGATATTGTTCAAGGTGATCATTGGTACAAAGGGCTTTGCTCAAAGGATGAGGAAATCGTTCTGCCGGTCTCCGACTACCTAGTTGGCATCCGGAAAAGCGTGGCCGCTAGCGATGGCCTCGAATTCACGACATTCATCGGGCTCCTGAACGCGGGTATTGGGTGATATGTGGTAGGTATTGGGCGTCAATAGCCGATGCGCTTCTCATTGGGCTATCTACGGGATCGCTCGTTTTGTCTGCGTTGGTCGGGTTCGCTTCCACCTCCGCTTACCCACTACTTGCTACCCATTACCGGCCACTACAAACCGTCATCAATCCAATGCGATTCATTGCCACTCATGGCGTTGCGGACTTTCCGGACGGGAACTACCTAACACAGATACAGATGAAATTGTTCAAGAAAATGGCGCACCACTGGGCCGGAGGCGAAGCCTGGTTCTGCGGGTCGACTACGGCGGGACGGGATGCAAAAAGAGATGGGAAGAGTCCGAAACGTAGGGCGGTGGTCAACCTTTTGCATCTGCGAAGTCGCAGTAGACTGTGGAGGACCTTGACAGATTGAGGTAAGCGCAGACACTCGGCCAACGTTCCCCGCACATCTACCAACATCATCGAAGGCAGCCCGCAAATGGTAGTTTGCGCCGTCGTGCAGGCGCCGCAAATAGAAGGACGTGGGATAACCTGAGGCGTGGATTCACCCGTTCGGTGTCGACTCGGGAGCGACGGTAAGAGGCAAATGGACGTCACTCTATTTAGGGCGCCTGAACAGCGGCGCGTAAGAGCGGCATTTGGGGGGAGCTGGATTCGGGGGGGGGGGGGGGTGTGCGGAGGGCCCCTCCGACCCGTTGCGGAGCAAGCTCCGCGGCGGGCCACCTCCCCAATCAAGTTGGGGAGGGGTTTTCGACGTAAAAAAACCGCCGGCCTGTGGAAGGCCGGCGGGTTTTTTTTTGAGTCGGGGCGACTTGATTTGAACCAGCGACCTCTTGCTCCCGAAGCACGAGGGATACTCGATTTTGCGATTTTGGTGACGGCAGCGTTGGGGCCGAAAAGTCAAGATATTCAAGCGGCTTACGCCTTCCAGGGTGGTCGGCGGGGAGCTGTGGTGTGCGATTTGTCAACACACCACGAAACACACCACGTAGGGGTGAGATTGGCGCGGACGAAGCGGGGGGGGCGGGCGTTTTGATTTCGTATCTCGATCAACCTTGGAATTTACGCCAATCCTACGGTCGAGGTAGTATGCGGGCGCTTTGCCGACGGGGACATCACGAGCACAGAAGAAACTGGAGTAGATCAGATGGAAGAAGACTGGAAGACATCCGGCGAACTGGTGAGACAGGCATTTACGCGCATCGAGGAGTCATACGCCAACGACCGCGCCTGGCCCGCCGGTCTTCCCGCGGGCTTGAGCGACTTCGACGACCACTTCGGAGGCTGGGCCCGGGGCGGACTCTCCGTCGTCGGCGGTCGACCGGGGGCGGGGAAATCGTCACTTCTTCGCACGGCGCTCCTCCACGCCGCCACCAGCCTTCGCCATCCCACAGCCTATGTCACCCTCGAAGAGCGCGCCCTTGACGCGACAGACCGCCTTCTGACGACCTGCGCCGGGGTCCCCTACCGCACCGTGAGAGCCGCCGAGTTGGACGAATGGCAGTGGGCCCATCTCATCAGGGCCGCCGGCCGAGTCGCCGAGGCGCCCATCTTTTTCATCGATACCCCGGGACTGACGATCGACGACCTCGAGCGCCGCGTATGCACCCTGGTCGAGGAGGAGGGACTGAAGGCCATCTTCATCGACTCCCTCTACGGCATCGAGGGCTCTCGGGAAGACGCCGAGCGAGGGGATGCCGTCGACGAAATCACCCGCACTCTCTGTCGTCTGGCCGCCGCATACGACCTCGTCATCGTCGTCGCCGTCCACATCGAAGAGGGGGCCGAACTCCGGCCGGACAAAGAGCCCTTTCCAGCCGAGTTGCGCCACAACCAATTCGTCGAGGACCGGGCCGACCTCATCTGCCTTCTCCACCGCAGACCGCGACGACAGGCCTCCCGTGAGGTCGGCGACCCGGTCCACGTGGCGGTGTCCAAACACCCCAGGGGCGATCTGGGCCGGATCGTTTTGCGTTTCGATACGGAAATCGGTCGGTTTCTGTGTTCCGACCCGGATGAGGAGGAGCGGTTGGTGGCGGTGATGGAGGGGTAATCTTCGATACGATACACTCCGAACACCGTCTGGGTAGTTGAGGGTATGGAAGTCTGAGAAGTCAGCGGTTGAGCGCCTCCGATTCCGGCTCGATGTCGGGGGAGCGAGTGAAGGTGCAACAGGCGAAAAAAGGAGCAGCGGTTTGCCGAAACCGTTTTGTGTATTTAGTTCACCACGACCACCGTATCACGGCTTTTCACTGTATAGGTTTCTACGACTACCTCGTCATCTTCCCTGTAGAAGATCTCGAATTGAGAATCCGACACGACACGAATATATGTTTCGTCTGCTGGATATCGAATCGATCCCTCATCAATACTGCCCATTGACGCACTTGTTCGCGGGGTGAATTCGCCCGTCTCCATTTCAACGTATAGGGCGGTGCTCTGGTCTGGACAACTTCTATAAGGACCGCATCCAATGACAACGAGGGTAGTTGCAAATATGGCCAATGCGGTTGAGAGGATGAGGTGGTTTTTCATTGTTGATCTCCATTGGTTTTGCTGGCATCGATCATGTCATTGGGGATGCTTCCACGCCCAAAATGAATCAAAAAGTAGTTGTCCGACTCCTGTCCTTTGTCGTACCTGTCTGGCTCCTCCCCGACGATAAGCCGTACGCCGCCGCGGTGACTTAGCAGCGTGACGGGAGGCTCCCCATACCCACTCAGATCCTCGACGAGTTCTCCGTCGCGAGTGACTTCGGTCAACTCCACCTCCCATCGGTCTACCTCTGTGTAGATTAGTGCGCAGTCGTTGGCATAGACGACGTTCCAGGCACCTGCCAACAGAGCGCTTCCCAGGATTGTCCAGATCAGAAAACGACAGCCGCTTTTCCACATGAAGGTTCTCCTTCTTTAGTTAAAGCCGGGCGAAGACCACTACAGGTCATAATGATCGTCGAAAGCATGTAACGCTCCCAGGACTGAACCTGTTGCTGCCGCATCAGTTATATGGGAGACATACTCATCAAAAGCAAGAGTGCCTTCCATCAACATTGGCGCCCAGGCCGCTGCAGCGTACACGCCTGCGACCACGCCGTACTCCAAGGGGGCAACGGATGCCTGGTGGCCTACGGCCAAGAATCGGTTGTCTCCCGTAGTATTGGCGAGCTGGTCCCAACCCTCACCCAGAGGAGCGAAATTATCTACGATATTTCCTGCAATGACGTTAAGAAAGACGAACATGGCATCCGGTTTCCCCGGAGTAATAGAAGCGTTGACGCCGCCACTATTACGCAGATGCAGATAAGCTTCTCCAATTTGATCGGAGAACCCAATTCCACGGAGGTGATTGATCCGCTCCGTTCCTGCCCAGCACAGCGCTTCATCACCATCCATACCTGCACACCATCCACCGCCAAGCATATCGTAGTTTGGAGGCATGAGTGTGTCCTCCCAATCCCATCCAGTGACATCCGGCATATCATCGAAGGGAAGGCAGGGATCAAACTGGAGTGCGAGGGGCTCAAGTCCGGGAGTACCGATTTGTTGCCCGGCGCAGAAAATTGCTTGTTCATGAAAGGATTGAAACTCGTCAAAAATATCCTTCTTATCCGCCGGATGCAAGCATTCCGCGTAGTCACTGGCGTCTCCAACGGTAGGTTCGGGAGCCATGTTTTCCAGCTCACCATTCATTCCCAGGTTTCGATACATGAAGCACGGTGGGGGTAACCAGACGGATACCTGCCCTGCCATCTCAATATGCCGGATATCCACCCGTACTTGCGAGTAGTTTCTGAGATACTCGTGATCGCTTATATCAAAGACCGAGGAGTCGAAGATGGGGGGCGCCAATTCTTCCTCCTCTTCCTCCACTTCCTCTTCCGCGCATGAATCGTTTCCGCTCCAAGGGCGTTTCCAATCACCACCGGCGATGCGAAGCTCGAGACAGTCCGGGTTGGGCTGTAGTTCGGGGGGGACTGCTTCACACCGGCTCGCGGTCGCGTGCAGAGCAACACCCCAGTCGTACATCTCGTCTCGAAAGGAAACCTGGTAAGGCGCCTGGTGATCATAGGACACGTTTATCGGAAAACCATGGGTTTGGCTCCAGACCTCGGAGTCAGTAATCACTGCCTTTCTTCCAATCGGCCAGACATCGTCGATGGGTGAGGGGGCCTCGACGTCGCCGTCGTAATCGTTCTCGTCCTTATAGAATGGCAGCAGTGTCACGAGGTTCCAGATTCGCCCAAAGAGGTCAACATCGTCGTCGGGAGGGACGATACGCAATCCCGTCACCTCACCGCTAATGATAGTTTGTTCCACCAATATCGGCCATTGATGCACAATTTCTGCTCCCAACGCATCACGCACTCGTACAGAAAGTTCCATGACTCCGATGTCGCCGAACATTCCATCAGCACCTTCAAACACGGAGGGACAGGTATCTATATCGATGAAATCGTTGGCTTTGATGGACGTCACGTCGGGTCCGGAGGCGATCGTCACCTTGTCCTCGATATCCTCGTCGAGGGGAGCACGATCAAGGATCCATTCGTAATTCACGATGGGCTCACTTGACGTCACGCTAACACCGGCTTCAGGTGATGCATTCTCCGAAATTATTGCACCACCATCCGGCGATGTAGAGTAAAACTCCAGCACATGACTCGGGTGCGGATGAGGTCCCGTTACGGTAACCATTTCCTGCAGTATACTTGGTGAGTCTTGAAGAAGGAGATAGGCGGTAACGCCTCCAGTGCTTGTATTGATGAGATAGGAAGAATTGCTTCCAGCGCTCTCCACGCCTGGGACTTCTTCTGTGACCGTCAGGTGCTGTCCAGCAATGTCGACGCACGCCGTTCCATTGCCCCTCTCCATCGAGTCAGTATAGAGCTGACCATTACCCGCCGCCCATGATATCTTGTAGTACTCAGCTAAATCAGGGTCAGCGTCTTCGATTTCTATCTCGACGAGTCTGGCGGAGTAGTTATCCATCGCGGGAAGATGGAGGGCGCCGTCATGCGGGATGGTCAACGTCGGTTCGGCGTAGAAGAAGTGATCATATTCCGGCGAGCAGCGATGAGCGTATGTTCCATCAGGGAATGTAAGATTCCCCTCGAAAGCCGCATTTTTCACCCATTGCCAATGTGCATCCCTCAGGCTGTCAAAGGGGGTAAAGTCCTCGATAAATTCATGGACGTGTTTGGGTGCATGACCAATGCTGAAGAGGTTTCCCAATTCTCGCAGTGCAGCGAGACTATCTGGAGTGTCTGTCGGGCCGGTAGTTCGGTACAGCAAATCAGCCCAAAATGCTTCCGCTGAATAGGCAGGGTTGCCGCCGTAGGGGTCGACATTCCGATCAAAATCATCGTACATAAGACCGACGTCTAGTGGTCGAAGATCCGCCCTAAACAACTCGGTATTGTGGCAGTCGACTTTGCCGGGATCTGTCCTGGTCCAAACGTCAAACTCTTCTGGGTGATCGTCACTTCCGATTGACTCGGCGACTCTTGCGGTTGCTTCAATAATCCAGAGAGTTCTTCGGGTGTCACGGCCGATGACCGGACCCCGAGGCCACGCTTTCTCCTTACCACTGTAGTCACTCTGAAATGCGTGGAAGAATTCGTGTCGTGTTGTCCTCTTGGGATGCGGAGATTGAGCACATGTTCGCGCAGTGCCGGAGACGCCGAATCCCCAGCGATACTGTCCATTTCGTCCGTCACATCGCGTTGAGGTGGCACTGTCACGAATTTTGTAGATATATTCGGTATATGGTTCTGATACACCTGGGATTTTTTCCCCGAAGGGAAGTGAGGTCAAGAAGCTATTGAGTTTACTGCTTTTCGTTGTACTCAAATCCGGTCTCGGAGACCCTTCCAATTGTTTGTAGTACAGCAATGCGGACTCGAGCGCTGACTCGACCATATTCGACCACTGGATGCAGGAGCAAGAATGCCCTGCTTCGTTACCGCTGAACTTGCAGTCCACGTCGAAAAGCACCTGATGGCCAGGTTCATGGAGCGCGTTAGGGGACGCTCTTAATTGTCGTTGTTCTTCGAGAGCGGGGAAAAACGTATCCAGTATCTGGCGTAGTGTAGGATCGTAAGGATCTGTTTCACGCGTGGCATGCTCAGTGAGGATAACGCGGGCAGGTACGTCGGCACCCCCAATAAAAGGTGTTTCGACGAGAAAGAGATTCGTATCCGGGTCATACAGGCCTTGCGCTGGTTCAAACTCCCACGACTCTTCGAAGTCATGCACCCCATTGGCGTCTTCAATTCCTTCATAGACATAGATGGCTGCTGCAAGTCGTGATTTGTCGAAGCGGTCGGGCACAGGTATGGCTGTGTAGAAAGTTGTATCGACAGGTGCCACGACAGCGTGATCTGCTTCGATTTCAGTAGCTGTAATCTCGACAGCGAGATCAAAGTCACGGACGTCTTCATTTTTAGGTGGGAATTCTGATAGGGAGGCAGGATCAAGCCGTTGGACCTCGACGGCAAGGCCTTCTGTGACTGGTGAGAGATCGATGTCCTCAGATGCATAGGTGGCAACGATTTCATCGAAGATGTACGGGTGTGGGCCGATTAACAAACCATCCTCAAACCGGGTGAAGTATCCCGGCGTCAAACGGCTTGTGTCATCGAGGATACGTTCATGATCGAAGATGTCGTCCACGTCACCATGGGGATCCGACGAACAACCCAGAGTCGTGACGACCACTACCAGCAATGCCAGGACAATACTCGAACGGAGCGTATTATCAGCCGGACCGCAAAGCGCTTTTTTAGATATCATTTACTTCCTCGGACATCATTGAAGTGCCAAATAGTATAAAATTCCTGTGCCCCCTCAGGTTCATTGACCGAAGGTAGCCCAACGATATCGGAATGTGTTGGCGCAACTCAAACTGGATCCCGTGAAAGTGGTCGTATTTCGAGTAACAAAGTGTATGGTGGCCGGGGGGTAGACGTTCAGAACAAAAAGCGGACCGCAAAAAGCGGACCGCGCAAAAAGCGACGCAAAAAGCCGCGCAAAAAGCGGACCGAGGTAAGCGCGAAACCCATATATGACGGGGAAATCCGGCGAACTGCCCGGCGAAGTTTCGGGCAGAAATGATGCAATCGTGAGGAGTGGGAACCGGACGTTGCCGCGAGGCTGGTGCGTCGAGGGTAGCTGCCTGATTTTGCCCCCCGAAAAGCACGACCGGGACGGAGATTCGTCCTGGAGATGACCGAAAGCGAGAGGCGTTGGATCGGAGAGGGCAGAGCGATGCGCTGC
>SLPW01000079.1 GCA_007131755.1 Myxococcales bacterium
AACTTCGGAAATTGGGAGGGCGCCGTACGTCAGACCGGCCGTCGCCACGGGGTGCGTTATCGCCTGGCCACTCATCTCGACGAAGAGCGGATTCTGGTCGTCTCCGACGAGACGGGGGAAGAGCGCTTTGAGATCCATCATGGCGCCGGCGGGCAGGTGACTGTCGTCGACACCGGTGATTTCGACATCGGCAGCCCCACAGATCTCGTCGTCTCTGATGAGGGCGATCAGGTGCTCTTTTCCAATCATCGCTTCGAGGTCGTCCATCTCAACGTAGGCGATGGAAGCTGTCGCCTCGTCGACGACAGCTCCAACGATCCCGTGGCCGGAATGGCATGGGCCCCGGACAGTCGCCATGTCGCTTTCTCCGTCCACGACAGCTATCACACGGCGACCATCAAGATCGCCGATCTCCAGGAGCAGACCCTCGAGGCCGTGACGGCGGGCCATTTTCGCGACATCCATCCCACCTTCGATCCGGCGGGGCGATATCTGTACTTTCTGTCGTACCGCCAGTTCACTCCTACCCGAGATCAGATGTACGAGGAGCTGAGCTTTCCCAAGGGATGCAAGCCCTGTGTCGTGACGCTTCGCCGCGACGAACCCTCTCCCTTCGTACAGACTCCGAAGCCGCTGGACGCCGACTCCGGTGACGACGAAAATCCCGAGGACGACGACTTCTCCATCGACTTCGACGGAATGGAAGACCGCATTGAGGTCTTCCCCGTCAGCGAGGGAAATTACGACGATATCGCCGCTACGGCAGATCGCGTCTTCTGGTCCGTCTTTCCTGTGGAGACGACCTTCGATTTCGACGAAGATTGCCAGGGAAGGCTCCAATATTACGAATTCAAGGACCAGAAGGTGGAGAGTTTCCAAGACCAGGTCTCCTCCTTTGTCCTCGATCGGGGCCGCAAGACGATCGCCATCTACGGCCAGGACGGGCTGCGCGTCGTCGACGCCTCCAAAGACGGCGTCGACGACGATGACGACGAGCCGGGACGGTCGACGGGCATCGTCGATCTGGAGCGCATCAGCGTGGCCGTCGATCCTCGTTCGGAGTGGTGCCAGATGCTGCGCGAGGCCTGGCGGCTGATGCGCGATAATTTCTGGCGCGCCGACATGGGGGGAGTGGACTGGGAGCAGATCTGGGAGCGCTACAAGGTGGTGTTGCCCCGGGTATCATCGCGCACCGAATTTTCGGATCTGGTGTGGATGATGCATGGCGAGTTGGGTACCAGCCACGCCTATACCTGGGGGGGAGACTTCGAGATTCCTCCTCAGTATCAGCCCGGATTTCTGGGCGCCGACCTGCAGTGGACACAGCTCGACGGAGACGAAGAAGGCGGCCTTCGCATCGAGAATATTCTACGCGGTGATCCCTGGGACACCTCTCGTCAGTCGCCCCTTCGACGCCCCGGAACAGGCGTGGAAGAGGGCGATATCATCGTCTCCATCAACGGCCAGTCCGTCACGGAGAATACCACGTGCGGCGAATTATTGGCTCGTCAGGCCGGTCGGGAAGTTCAACTGGACATCATCAGCGCCGACGGTGACTCCCGGCGCACCGTCACCGTCAAGGCCATCGACGACGAGATGCCCCTTCGCTACCGCGACTGGGTGGAGACGAATCGTCGCGTCGTCCACGACGCAACAGACGGGCGCATCGGCTATCTCCACATCCCGGATATGATGCTCGAGGGTTTCGCCGAATTTCACCGCCAATTTTTGACCGAACATCGCCGCGACGCTCTGATCGTGGACGCTCGCTTTAACGGCGGGGGCTTCGTCAGCGCTCTTCTTCTCGAGAAGTTGGCCAGACAGCCTCTGGGCTATAATATCTCGCGCCACCGCGATCTGCCCGTTCCCTATCCCATGGAGGTGGTGCGCGGTCCCATGGTGGCGCTGACGAACGCCCGGGCCGGAAGCGACGGCGATATCTTCAGCCATTGCTTCAAGCATATGAAGCTCGGACCCCTGATTGGCGAGCGAACCTGGGGAGGTACCATCGGCATCTGGCCCCGGCGACCTCTTGCGGACGGGAGTTATACCTCCCAGCCCGAATTCTCCTTCTGGTTCGAAGGCGTAGGCTACGGACTGGAAAACCACGGCGCCACCCCCGATATGGACGTCCCCTTTCCCCCGACGTCCACGGACGGAGCCGAAGATCCCCAGCTTCAAAAGGCCATCGAGGTTGCGCTCCAGGAGTTGGAGGAGGCACGGATTCTGGAGGCTCCAGAGGAGCCGAGGTCTTCGGATTGATTGCCACCTAACCTCGACCGTTGAACTATGCGTCCCGTAGCCCCGGGCTACGCGCAGTTTGCGTGCCCGGGGATCCGAGTGTGGAGTAAGCTCTGAACCCCGGGCAGCCTGAACAACGGCTGGCCCGGGGCTACGGGACGAGCTATCAACGCTTGCAGCCTCGAGTCCTCTTTCGCTCCAGCCGCCGAAACGTCATGGCATATTCGTTGTCCTTATCGGCGTCGCGATGCTCCTCATCGACCACGTCCCACTCGTCTTCGTCGAATTCGGGGAAGAAGACATCGCCGTCGTGTTCTGCGTGCACCCGGGTGAGCTCCATGACGTCCGTTCGGGGCAGGAATTGGCGAAATACTCCCTCTCCGCCGATGACCATCAGCCGTCGTGCCCCCTCCAGGACGGCCGCCTCCACAGCCTCGTCCACGCCGCCGACGACCACGCATCCCGGGGCCTCAAAGTCGGCATTTCTGCTCAAGACGAGATTGGTTCGCCCCGGCAGGGGCCTTCCGATGGACTCGTAGGTCTTTCGTCCCATCACCACCGGATGTCCCATGGTGATCTGCTTGAAGCGGCGCAGGTCGGCGGGCAGACGCCAGGGCAGATCCCCATCCTTTCCGATGACCCGCCCCTCGTCGAAGGCGGCGACGATGACGATCTCGATCTGTCGGCTCATACGGCGATGGGCGCTCGAATGGTGGGATGACATCGATAGTCCTCGATACGGATATCGTCGTAGTCGAAGGCGTCGATCTCGTCGATCTCCGGATTCAGCCACAGGCGCGGCAATTCAAAGGGAGTGCGCTCGAGCTGAGTGCGAGCCTGCTCGACGTGATTGGTATAGAGGTGAGCATCCCCCAGGACGTGGATGAACTCCCCGGGCTCCAGCCCCGTGACCTGGGCCACCATATAGGTCAAGAGCGCGTAGGAAGCGATATTGAAGGGAACGCCCAGAAAGAAATCGCCGCTGCGCTGGTATAGCTGGCAACTGAGCCGGCCGTCGGCCACATAGAATTGGAAGAGGACATGGCAGGGCGGAAGGGCCATCTTCTCCAGGTCGGAGACGTTCCAGGCGTTGACGATATGACGGCGCGAATAGGGATTGGAGCGAATGGCCTCCACCACCTGTGCGATCTGATCGATGGACCGGCCGTCACCGGCGGGCCAGGAGCGCCACTGCACCCCGTATACCGGGCCCAGATCGCCCCCTTCGTCGGCCCACTCGTCCCAGATCGACACCCCGTGCTCCTTGAGATAACCGATATTGTCGTCGCCGCGAAGAAACCACAACAGCTCTCGGATGATGGAGCGAAAGTGGAGTTTCTTCGTCGTCACCGCCGGGAAGCCCTGGGACAGATCAAAGCGCATGCGCGCTCCGAAGAGGCTATAAGTTCCGGTGCCCGTTCGATCGTCGCGGAGCGTTCCCTCGGCGAGGATGCGCTCCATCAGGTCCAGGTATTGCTGCATTTTTTATCCATTCCGGTCTTCTGGTGTACGGCGGGCCCCTCCGCCCTCGCTCCCCTCAAGCCTTCGGCCCAAACCCCAGAATGATGTAGCCCCCGCTGCGTTCGTCGTTCTTGATCTCCAGAAGTCCGCGCTTTTCGGCGTCCTCCAGAAGCTCGCTGAACTTTCGGTATCCGTAAAAGGTCTCCGAAAAATGGGGCTTCTTGCGCTTGATGGTCTGCTTGACCATCGAGCCCCAAAGATTTTCGTCTCGCTCGCGAAACAGAGCCTCCGTTGTATCCAGCACCAGATCGAGAGCCTCTTCCTTGGATCCCTCCTCGTCGGCCTTGGTCAACCCGTTGCCATTTCGAGTCCGCGTCGACGATGAGGGCTTTTGCTGCTTCTTTTTCTTCTTGCTCTTATTCTTGCGTTTGTCCCGGACCAGGTCGTCGTAAAAGATATATTCGTCGCAATTGTCGATGAGTAGATCCGACGAGGAGTTCTTGACTCCGACGCCGACGACCTTCTTGTTGTTTTCGCGCAGCTTGCTGACCAGGGGCGAAAAGTCGCTGTCTCCGGTGATGAGGACGAAGAGATCGACGTGGCTCTTGGTGTAACAGAGGTCCAGGGCGTCGACGACCATTCGGATGTCGGCGGAGTTCTTGCCGGAATAGCTGACGTGGGGGATTTCGATCAGTTCGAAGGCCGCTTCGTGCATCGGCTTTTTGGATGATTTGTAGCGGTCCCAGTCCGCATAGGCCTTCTTGACGACGATATTTCCCTTTTCCAGCAGACGTTGCAGGACGAGGTGGATATCGAAGCGTTTGTATTTTGCGTCTCGGGCGCCGATGACGACGTTCTCGAAATCGGCGAAAATGGCGATATTTGGTGCGTGCATTCCTTCCATCTGTAAAACTTCTCGGTGTGCTGTGGCCATTGGAGGCCAGGTAGGGTGGCGTCGTTCTCCCGGCGTTCTCCCTGAACGAGTGGAGAGCGACAACTGCGAAATTTTGCCGGACAGTAATGGAGACGCCCCCGTATACGCAAGGAGCCAATACGGAAGGCAGAAGGCGGAAACCGCAGGCAAGCCTTGGCTGCCGAGGATATTGGCCGCGTCGTAGGCGGCCGACAAGAAAAGCCACGGGGCCTTCGGCCCGTGATGGGCGTCGGGTTGCCCACCCAGGTCGCCCTGGCTGCCGAGGATATCGGCCGCGCTTGTTGCGGCCGACAAGAAAAGCCACCGGGCCTTCGGCCCCTGTTGGGCGTCTGAACAGGGAAGGAAAGAGGAGCGCCGATTATTTCGCCGGCAGGCCAATCTCAAAGGTCGTACCCTCACCGGGGGTGGATTCCACGTCGATACGTCCTCCAAAGCTCTCGATGATCGACCGGGACAGCGACAAGCCGAGACCGGTGCCGTTTTCGGCCGATTTGGTGGTAAAGAAGGGCTGAAAGATGCGCGATTGGACCGCTTCGATCATGCCCGCTCCGGTGTCTCGGAAACGGAGCACCACCTCCTCGTCTCTTTCGAAGACATCTATGGAAAGCAGATGTTCGTCGCGGTCGATCTTGTCCATGGCATGCACTGCATTTGTCATGAGGTTGACGAAGACTTGGGATAGGCGCGTCTCGTCGGCCTCTACGAAGGAGACCTTCTCGATGTGGGTCTTCACCCGGGCTCTGTGCTGGAGTTCTCCACGGGTCATGCGAAGGGCAATGCGAAGAGGACGCTCCACATCGATGGGCT
>SLPW01000390.1 GCA_007131755.1 Myxococcales bacterium
CTCCTTAGAGTTCATGACCGAGGGCCGAGACCTGAATCCTCCCCACCTCATTCGCTCCCGGGGCTTGAAGCGCTCGTCCCGACTCGGCTTGCGCAGGTTCTTCGTCGACGTCGTCGACGACCAACCGCCGCCGCCATGCTTTGTCCTGGACGCGTCCTCTTCCTCCGTACGCTCCCCCCCCACTAATCGCTTGAACCAATCGATAATGCTCATGGATTTTCTTTGGATGGGTTGTCGATACGAATGGAGGCCGACCCGAAGACCACTTCGAAGCTATGGGCTCCGTTTCCCCGTTGCGTGCGGGGAAAATGGGCGAAGTATGTCGAACAGTACGACCACCGCGGCGAAGCGCGCGCGGATTCGCGGCTGGAATGTCGGGTCGGCCTCCAATCAGTCGAACAGCGTTGACGGTATCGATATCATTGGGGTCCGTCAATCCACGGCAGCCCCACCTTCGGTTTCCGTTGTCTCGTCTAACTCATCGGCGTATTTCCGCGCCGCTAGCATATGCTCGCAGGGACCCTTATTCATCAGATTTTCATCGAAGAAATCACAGGTGCAGCGCCCGAAAATAATCCGGCCGTCGCTGCGCAAAACCACCTCCACCTCGTGGCCCTCGCTCTCGCCATGGATGACGCGATCTTCAAAGGTCTGAACGCCCCCGTCACGACCCGCCGTAGAACCCGCGGTCTGGCGAATCTCGTCGCCTATTATTCGAACCTCTCCAGCGTCCAGGAGTTCCAGAGAGCGCTCCTTGCGTGGATCTGGTGGAAAGTACTCCTCCACGTCAATGGGCTCTTCGAAGAGCTCGCGGTGACGGTATTTGCGATCACGCACGTCGTAGATGAGTAGGCCTCGACGGCACCCCTCGGAGAGCGCGCGTGACACCTGCTGCGTCGAAAATCCGGTCTCTCCACACAACTCGTCGACACTGGCGACAAATCGCCCCTTGAGCGCCTCCACACATCTGTCGACCACCTCCTCCTCCACCTTGTCGTGGGCCATCAAGTCGAAGCTCGCCGCCTGTGTCCAGTTATTGCCCGTCCACCCCGACATGCCGAGGACGAAGACCACCCCCGGCAACTGCACGGCCCAGAAACTGGGAAGCGCCCTTCCCTTCAGATAGATCTCCACTCCCGTGGCGAAGGACAATAGGGGCTCGATGAGCGATAGACGCCGACGCCCCCAGATGCGAGTGGTCTTCGCCTCGCGGTAGCGGTGCTTTGCGCCGCGAAGAGTCATCCTCTCTTCCCAGGGCTCCAGGACGACGTCCACCTCTTTACCGGGCACGAATTCGAATCGAAGCGAGCGCGGGCTTTCGTAGGCCTTATTCTTTTCCACGAATCGGATGATACTCGCCACGTCTACGGCGTTGGCGATCACCCGCGTTCCCGGAAGACTCATCGCCGCCTGCAATTGCAAGAACCCTCGCACCCACTCTGTGGGAAGCTCCACCTTCTGCTCAAAGTGCTCCCCTTCGCTACCGGTAGACACCCCAAACCCGGAGGGGCCGACGCGAAACCAGGTCTCTCGACTCGAACGCATCTCGCCCAGCGACGACCACAATCCCCTCGTAAAGTCGATATTCGTCGTCCCGCAACACACTTCGCCGTCAGCATCGAAGATTTCGCGGTCGGCGATCACCAGCCCGTAGGCACTCTGATCCTGATTGAATGCCTCGAAGAATACCCGGTCCGGATGAACGGTGATCACCGGATCGAGGATGAGCTCCATTTGGCGCTCCCATTCATTCTCGTCGAGCCACTGAAAATCGGACCACACCAGCTCCCCGAGAGTGCGAAGGGCGCGCCGCAGGGAGAGGACATGCTTCTCCACTCGGGCGTGAAAGCGCACCGGTCGACGCTCGTTGGTGGACATCGACAACGCTGCCGACTCCCCTGAACTCTCCATCACACTGGGTCCGACGTACTCCGTGGCGACCACTACCATGTTGACCTCCTTTCGGCGGCGAGACGATTTCCACGATTCGACGAGTATTCGTACACCGTCGGCTCTTCGCTGGGTTTTCGCAGCTCTGGTTGTGCGGCGATAATTTCGGCGATCGCCTTTAACAATCGCCCCCGCCGAAAGGGAGGAGCGTACAGCCTGGCCACATCTCTCAGTCTGGCGACGATGATCGGCGCCAGATTCTTTCGTTCCACAGCCAGCCCTGACAGTGTCTTCAGCGCCGCCGCGTGACCTCTCCCGCTCAACTCCTCCATGGGAGCGGCCATCAGATGGTGAAGATGATCCTCGGCCAGCTTTCGAGCTCGTCGATCATCTTGTGCCAGCGCCCGAAACCCCAACTCGCGTACCATCACGTCCGTACTGTCCAAAAGCTCGGTCAGCGCCTGTGGATTCGCCAGGTAACGTGTTGGATTCTCAAACAGAAATTGCGCAAGCCCATTGCGATCAAGCTGCCCCTTCCAGTCAATGAGCTCGAAATTTACCATCGACAATACCCTGGCCCCCCGCCTGGCGAGCTCCTCCTCGGTTTTCAACTGTCGAAAGTAGCCGACATAAAATCCTCGTGGATCACAATAGACGTCGCTGCGCCAACTCCAGCGCAGCCAGGTGCCGAATAATCGGCTCGCCAGAAAATCGAAGAACTCCTCGTCGCCCCTCTGGAGCGCAAGCTTCGCCGTCTCCGAATACAACTCTTCCGGCTCTACATCTCCTCGACTTTGAATCTGAAAGTGCGGACGAAAAGGCCCGGAAGCGACCGTCGGGAACCGTTGATACAATAGAGTTGCCGACTTCGGAGTGATTTGATGAGTGACCACGTCTCCTATCCAGGACCGCCGCCCCGCCCCGGCAATCGAAACCAGCCTGGCCATGGCCTCCGCTTCCGACAGCGTGTCGTCCCTGGCCACCACCGTCTCCACAGCCCAGTTAAAATAGTCTCCCTTCACGTTGCACCGGACCACCTGAGCCCACTCTTGCCACCAGCCAAGCCTCGCAAATTGCTGGGCCAGACTCTCCCAGGTATCGTCAAAGATCTCGGTGTCATTACACACCGCCTCCCGCAGATAGGGCCGGGCCGCTTCACCGGCCTTCTCAGCCAACTCCAGAAACACACTCCCCGGATTGGGCACCGCATTGTGCACCGGGTGCCGTCGCCGAAGCGCCTCGGCCAGGCCCTCGCCACCGTATTCATCACATAGCTGAAGTACGTCGCCTCGCCAGGTCTCCACATCGACGGTCCGACGATAGACCTCGAAAAACTCCGGGTCGTCGCCAGATCGCATCCGGGCTCGCAGTCCCTCGTAGCTCGGCGTCTGCGCCCATCGAGTCTTTCCGTCGAGCTCTTCGACGAACCAGGGCAAAAATGCTTCGCCATCGATATCGTAGAGCTTCGTCGCCCCTTCATCAGAGATCGACCAGTCCCACCAAACCCCGGAGTGCATCTGCAATACCAGGCGACGCCGTTCCGTACTCCTTGCATCCTGAAACCGCTGTAGAATTCGCGTCTCCAGTACGTCATGTACCCCATCGCTATAGGACCACCCCGTCAACTCCGCCTCGATAAGCGGCCTGGCTATATCTACATCGCCCCGCTCCTCCACAGCGGCGATCCAGTCCGACACCTTGGCCGGGTCCAGTTGCCAGACTGCTCGCTTCAAATGACTCGCCAAAAAAGAACCGAATAATTCCCGGTCGCGGCGATACAAAACCGGGCCCCACAATTCGACGAATTGATAGAAGAGGTGATTTCTCGCGCATCGCTGCATCTCAATCAACAACTCCCTGCCAGCAAGCTCGCGGAGAGCCCGCTCCACATGGCGTCGCAGCTCGCCCTCGTTCATTGTCATTACGTCATGGGGTTCATTCACCATAGATCCTCAAAGGTGTCGGCCATCGTCACACCACGAAGGACTTCTGCGTATACCTCAACTCGTAGCCCTCGCTATACGACATCGCTCCGTCGTCACGCCAGGCCCGTAAGAATACACTCCTGCCATCCTCGACGTCGCGATCTCAGCGTTGTATTGCGCCATGCTTCGCAGGAGACACGGAGCACACGAAGGCACCGCGGAGCTCACGATGGTCTTGGGAGCGCGTCCTGCCAGGGCGCATTCGTGACCGCCGTCGGGGCCCTGTAGTCTGGCCCCGCGGTGGTCACCCACTGCTTGATGGCGGAGCAAAAGCAGACACTGTCACGTCTCTCGCTCATCACTGGGCGCTCATGATCCTACGCATCTCCGCAACACCTATTGTTCGTCAATAAAACCAATGGGATAAGCAAGTGCCCAAAATGTTCATCGTTGCCGTGATACGAGGCTTCAACCCACCACGAGATGGAGCGATGCCATCCCTGGCATCGCAGGCGATGGCGGGGTATTGCGACGACGATGCCAGGGATGGCATCGCACCAAGGTTCTCTGTTCTCGGGCCAACAAAACCAGAGCAAACACAAGATGTGAGCAATCATGTGCTGGTCGCCGTCCCACACTTTCCGGCTCGAAGCCGGAGCCGGTCAGTTCCCGGAGGCCGGAACCGGCAAACCCGCCGGTGCCTACGACCTACCACGCACCGTCAGAAATGAGACGCGTTGAATAGACCGTATCCGACGTCTATCATCGGCGCCCTGCAAGCTGCGATTTCTTTCCCTTCTCTGTCCACCCGGAGTGTTATGAACGAACTGACCCCAGAAGAGATCCCGCACATGATGTACGGAACGGCCTGGAAGGAGGAGGAGACGGCGCCGCTGACCATGATGGCCATCACCCAGGGCTTTCGCGCCATCGACACCGCCAATCAACGAAAGCACTATTTCGAAGCCGGTGTCGGCCACGCCCTCTCCCATGCATACGAGGAGGGAATCGTCACCCGGGACGAGCTCTTCCTGCAGTCGAAATTCACCTACGTCGCAGGCCAGGACCATCGCCTGCCCTACGATCCCGACGCCCCCTTCGCCGTGCAGGTCGCGCAGTCCTTTGACAGTTCCCTGCAGCACCTGGGGACGGACTTCCTCGACTCCTACGTCCTCCACGGCCCGTCGCAGCGCTCGGGGCTGTCCCGGGCTGACTTCGAGGTATGGTCTGCAATGGAAGCGCTCTTCGCCGAGGGCAAGACTCGTGCCCTCGGCATCAGCAACGTAACGGCCGAACAGCTTCGTGAATTGTTGGCCTCCGCCGACGTGGCGCCCCTCTTCGTCCAGAACCGCTGCTTCGCCCGCGCCGGCTGGGACTTGGATGTGCGCAAGATCTGCGGAGACAACGACATAATCTATCAGGGCTTCTCCCTTCTGACGGCCAACCGCAGCGAGCTGCAACACCCCGACATCCGGGCCATCGCCCTGCGCCACGAAAGGCATATCCCTCAGATCATCTTTCGCTTCGCCATCGACGTCGGCATGCTCCCCCTGACGGGCACCACCGACCCCGAGCATATGCGCCAGGACCTCGATATATTGGACTTCCGGCTCTCCGAC
>SLPW01000603.1 GCA_007131755.1 Myxococcales bacterium
GTATCCTTCAGCGGGCTTCGCACCTACGAGTCCACGGAGCCCATCGAGTTGCGCACCGACGATGAGGAGGATGAGGCCGATATTCTGGCCGACGAGGCATTCGACTGGGGGGCGCACCTGCGCGGCGAGCGCTTTGATGACGACACTCCCATTCTGGGCGGCGGAACCAGGCCGGGGAGCTTTTTGCACGAGATTCTGGAGCATATCCCGGATTACGGCTCGGTACTCAACTTCGAGTCCGCCCACCGATGGGCACAAGAGCCGCAGATCGAATCGGTCCTCGAGAAATTCCAGAAGCGCTACGGTATCGATGACGACTATATGCCCTATACGGCCCGCCTGCTCTTCGACTCTCTGAAGGCGCCGATGGCGCTGCCCGACGGGTCGACCCTCGATGGGGTGGCCCGCGCCGACGAGGACGCCCGGGAGATCTCCTTTCGCTTTCCCATGCCTCAATCGGGAGCCCATTTTACGGACTGGCCCGACGGAGGGCCCACTGTCGAAAGGGGCTGGGTCAATGGCGAGATCGATCTCGTCTTTCGCCACGGTGGCCGCACCTATATCGCCGACTGGAAGTCCAACGCTCGCCAGGACTACAGCCCCCGGGCGCTGGCAGAGTACGTGGACAACCACTACGCCTTGCAGGCCCGGCTCTATATCCTGGCCGCCCTCCGGCTGTTGGGCATCACCGATGCCGACGGCTACGACGCTCGCTTCGGCGGCTGCGGCTACCTCTTCGTGCGCGCCATGAGCCCCGAACACCCTGGACGGGGCGTCCTGTGGCGCAGGCCCGGATGGACCGAAATCCTGGAATGGGAGGAATTCCTCTGCAATGAGAGCCACCACAACTGGAAGGTTCCCAGCCCCACATTCACCCTCGACTTCGCCTCCGAGGTGACGCAATGAGCACGACTACCACGATCGTTCCCTCTGGCACGGTACGCCGCCGGTTTTCGAACGACGACGAAGACACCCTCGACGAATTGCTCAGCGCCATCTGCCTGACGGCGCAATACGAGCAATTCGACCCCGCCCTCGTCTGGACCGCCCGCCGGCTGGTGGACAACGAGTCGGGACTCGACGACACCACGCGCCGCCGGACGACCCTGGCCGTGGTCGCTCTGCTCATCGCAATTGGCGAGGGAAGTACGAGGCTGCCCCTCGAGGAGCCGGACTATCTGGGGGGCGTGATGGAGCGGCTCATCCATCGATGCACCGAACTGAGCGCGGCGTTTACCGGCCCTCGCGCCGAGCGGCTAAAACAAGCGGCCAGCATCCTCAGCGAAGACCGAAAATCCGACCTGCGCCGCCTCTTGAATCCCGAGACGCTACCGACCCTTCTGGCCGCATACGGCGGCGACGAAATCGCCTATCGACCGCTCATTCTCTGTGACGACAAACGGGCGCTGACCTCGGAGCGCCTGCTGCGAAAAGAGATCGCCGAGGCATCGGCCTTCGCCAAACTCATCACGCGCAGGTTGGAGATGCCGAACCCGTCGGATATTCAGCGAGCCGCTTCAGAATTGAAGAGCCACCCCACCCGATACCGGGCCGGCTCGAATTGGCACGAACAGCACCTCAATCACGAACAGGCCCGGGCGCTCATACTCGCCGCAGTCCGCCCCCTGAGCCTCATCACCGGCGGCCCCGGCACGGGTAAGACCACGATCGTGGTCTCCGTTCTGCGGCTTTTGACCAGGCTGGGAGTTGCGCCCGAAAAGATCGCCCTGGCCGCCCCTACCGGCAAGGCGGCGAACCGAATGAAAGAGTCCATCGACACCCAGTTGGTGAGCCTCGGAGCCGAGGGCGAACCTCTTCCCGAAGAGGACGAACGCCTTCGCCGAAACCTGCAGGAGGCCCGAACCCTCCATCGACTATTGAGCTATTCTCCGCGCTACGAGCGCTTCTGGAAAAACGCCGAAGATCCGCTGGACGCCCGCATCGTCATCTGCGACGAAGCATCCATGATCGACGTCGATCTGATGCATGCCCTCGTCGAGGCTCTGCCCGCCGACGCCCGACTGATCTTGGTGGGCGACGCCGACCAGCTCCCCGCCGTCTCCGGCGGCGCCGTCTTTCGCGACCTGGTGGCCAAACCGGCGGCCCTCGACGACGATCTCCGAGCACTGATCGACGACTTCGCCACGGACCAGCCGCGTCGAGAGCCGAATGACGACGTCGACGAGACGATGGCCGGCCACACGACGAGGCTTTTGCACAGCTACCGCATGGAGGGCGACGACGGCGGCCGCCACATCCTGGAGCTGGCAGAGAGCATCCGAGAGTGCACTGACGCCGCCGATCCGACGCTTAGCACCCGCCTCGGAGAAGCCGTGGTGTGGGACGAGATCGACGACTTCGCCGGCGTCCACCGCCTGTCGAAAGACGCGTCGCGAAACGACTTCGTCAAAGCCTGGTTCGACCGCTTCGCCTCCTATCTTCCCCCAAAGCCCGTCGACCTCCCGCCGGGGACCACTGAGGAGACGGCTCTGCGTATCGAAAGCGGCGAGTTTAATGCCGACTCTCAGGCGGTCCTGGAAGCACTCTTCGACCACTACTCCACGGCCCAGATTCTCTGCGTCACCCAGGTCTTTCGCACGGGAGCCCGGGCCATCAACCGCTCGATGCACAAACTCCACACGGCCCGTCTCCCCGGCGATCCGTCGGGCAAATTCCTCCCCCTGGAGCCGGTGATGGCCCTCCAGAACAATTACGATCTCCACGTCTTCAACGGCGACCAGGGCGTCGTCGTCTACGCCCGCGCCGAAGACGACAAAGAGGCCACACTCCACGCCGCCTTTCCCCGCTCCGACGGCGGCTTCCGCCCCATCGCCCTCTCCCGCCTGCGCCACCAACTCAGCCTTGCCTACGCCACGAGCATCCACAAAGCCCAGGGCAGCGAATTCGAACACGTCGCCGTTGTCCTCCCGGAAAAACGCCTTCCCCTGCTCACCAGACAACTCCTGTACACCGCCGTCACCCGCGCCTCGAAGTCCGTGACCGTCATGGACCCCAATGGACTCTTCGAGACCGGCGCCGCCACACCGGTCGAGCGGTTTACGGGGTTGGCAGGACTCCTCGCGTTGCGTGAGTGACCGTAAATGCTCGCGCGGCCCGGCCCACTCGACCTGGGTTGGGGGAGATTGAGAACGCGGCAGACCTGAATGGGTTGGCACAGATGCCATCGCTCCAGAAACCCCGTCCCAAGAGCAATTTGGTCTGCCAGTGCCCATCACATAACGCGCTTTGCCGGAACCTTCTTCTTCGCCTTTCGATCTCCGAAGGTGATATCACCATCTTCGGGCTCGAGTGCCTCCTGCCAGCCCAGCACTTTCGCCCTGCGAAGTAACTCCACAAGATGGGCCGTCGACTGATCGCGTAGCACCAGGTCCAGCGATTCCAGGTGCTCGTCAGGCACCTCTTCGATGCCTTCGCGGGTGGCCATCTCTCGGATGAGCTTCCAGCGAAGGGGCTTCGCCGGAGACTCGAAGACGATGATCTGATCGATGCGCCCCGGCCGGCGCATCGGCGCCGGAAGGCGTTGGTGATCATTGGAGGTAAAGAGCACGAAGGGGATGTCGCAATAGCCCTCCTCGAAGAGACGCAATTTGGTCTCCAGCGATCTGGTGCCGACACGATCGACGTCGTCAATGATGACCATCTGCGGCTTGAGGTATTCGGCGATATTCGTCCATTGTGCGGCCCCGACCTGGTCATAGAAGTCGGGGGTCAGCATCAGGGTTCTGTCGGAGAGAGTCCGGGCAGCGTGAAGACAAAACGTCGATTTTCCACACCCCGGTGGGCCCTGAAGGAGGATATTTCGCCGAAGGCCTCGTCGGCGAAATTTGTCCCAGTCCTCGATATTGGCGAGTTTGGGACCGTAATAGGTCCGCTCGGCGACGGATAGAGGGGACATGGCGAGCTTTCGGTCCTCGACGACATCGAGGAGCAAGGCGCGACGGCGATGCCACAGAGCCTGGGCAATCCCCTCTCGCAGCGCCTGATCGCCATCGATGGCCGGACGATAATTGACCTTTGCGATTCCACCGAGGATCCGGCTGCGCTCGTCGCTCTCTTCGATGCACAGCCTGGCCCCGTTGGGCAGAACCAGCGCCGACAGCCGGTGGTGCTCGTCTACATAGACCTCCTCCGTGGCGACGCACCGGCACAGCTCGTCGATGAGAAATCCGGCGTCCACCGTGAAGGGCTCAAAGCCATGGACTCTGAGCCAGTCGTGGGGCCCGTCGTATTCGCGCTGGAATCCGAACTCACCGTCCCAACTTCGGGCGTGCTCCCATCCGCAGATCTTGGCCCGGCGAAGGACCTCCAGGACGTGGGCCTCCGAAAAGCGCTCGAGCACGTCGAATAACTCCTCCCGTTGCTCCCGGGGCACCTCCACGCCAACGCGCTGAGCCAGACGTTCCACGACGCGGCGCCGGACGGCGTCGTTCGGATCTGCGAACTGGACGATGCGATCGATTCTTCCCGGTCTTCGCATCGCCCCGGGAACGCGGGTGTAGTCGTTTGCGGTGCACAGCATCACCGGAACCTCGCAAAAGCCCTCCTCGAAGAGTTTGAGCTTCGCTTCCAGATGATAGCCGCGCCGCGAGTCGATGCGATCGACGTCGTCGACGATGAGGACGTCCGGCTCGAAGAGCTCCATCAAAGACGACCACTCGTTCAACCCCACCTCGATCATCGCCTGGGGACTGGTGAGGATGGTGCGACGGCCGAGCTCTCGGGCCGCATGGCAGCAAAAAGTGGTCTTTCCACAACCCGGAGGCCCATGGAGTAGGACGCTTCGACGCATATCTTGTGCCAGAAATTTCCGCCACTGCTCGATGAGCCGAAGTTTTTCCCCGTGGTATTCGTAATGCTCCAGGCCGAGCTCTTTGATCGTCGGCCCCCCTCGGGCCCAGTCCAGATACAGTCCCTGTTGCCCGCTCCACACCGCCGTTGAAATCGCCGCGCGAACGGCCTCACGAGTGACCTCGTCACTGCGGTAAAATAGAGCGCCCGCATCATTGCTGCTCAGAGCCATCTCCACACATAACTCCACGCCCTCGTCGATCTCTCCCACCATCATCACTCGGCTTTCATCTCGGTACACCATCTCCCAGGTCGCGTATTCTCGCAGCCGTTGCAACAATGCCCGTGGAAGGGGCCACGGGGCGTCAAAGCCGAGCACCTCGCGGGCCTGCACCGCCGATTCGTATTGGCGAGGATTTCCCAGGGCCCGGTCCATTAGCCGGCCCGCGAACCGTCCCCAGGATGCCGGCCGCGTCGGGCTCAGATCTCCCACCAGATCGGAGAGCGCCTCCACGCTGTGTTGTGCCTCCCGCAATCGCTCCCCCTTTTCGTCGGAGACTTCCACTTCGCCACGCACGAGACGTGCGGCGACGGCGAATAATGCCCCGTAGGCTGGGCCATGAA
>SLPW01000581.1 GCA_007131755.1 Myxococcales bacterium
TCGACCGAATTGATGTCTTTGGTATCGACGGGACGCTGCTGACCCGCTGGCCGTTCGCTCCACTGAGGCCGAAACCTCGACGAGTCGGAAGTGATCCCTATTTCGGCGAGTTGGCAGATCCGTCAAGACCGCTCTATTTGCGCAAGCTTCGTGATAGTGTTCATCCGAATGCGGTGCTTGCGCGGCCCGAGGGGATCTGGGTGTCGAGATTCTCGGATCATGCACTTGGTCCGGTAAGTGGAAGCCCATCATTAGTCCAAGTACCTGGTTGCCCGCATGACCTGGTCCCCTGGCGGGACAGACTTTGGTTTACCACAACCGACGGGCGGGTCTGGTCTGTACGCCCATCTGAACTTCAGACCTCACTGAGGTGTGAGTTGGATTCCTTTTCGTGTTCCGGGCGCTCGGGATGGGTTCGAGGCCTTGCGATAACCGAGGAGCTTCTCGTGCTCGGCTTCACACGCATTTCTCGAATGCCGCGCGAGCGTTGGGCAGAACGGCCCTTTGATGAGACGGCGACCGGTCTACTCATCGTCCACCGGTCGGATAATGCGGTACTCGGTTGGCTCTCCCTCTCCGAACTCGGTCAGCACCCGAAGGTTTTCGGCATCTACCCCTGGAGGAATACGTGAAGCCACCCCCCTTGCGATTGCTCTGCGACAGCAACCCGATGTGTTACGGGTCAAGCGCTGCGATGCTCGCAATTCTCGAGCACGTCGATGCGATTTGCACAGCGATGGTTCGCGATGTCACTGCGGAATTGCTGGGCCGAGACAAGGCCGTCGACGGCGTGATTCATGTCGACAATAAGTCGCCGATGGCGGTGCGGGATGCGGTCGACCTCGCGCAATTCGATGCGGTCCTGGTTGTCAGCAACCAGAGCAATGTTGCGTTGTATACCGAAGTCGGTTTGCCGATATTCTTCGTCGACGTGCTCTATTGGTGTGGGGCTCGAAAAGACCAGCCCGTTTGGCGCCTCGCCGAGCGCTCGTTCGTCCAGCAGTTTCCGGGAGTAGAAGAGCGGGTGCAGAAACAAGCGTATCGCGAGCCACCGGTAGTGGTGGGACCGCTGATTCGCAGTGTCCCGGCTCATAAAGCTCATAGGACTGGCACACTTATCCAAATCGGTGGTGCCCGTAGCCAGTGGATCCGACCGGGGGAAAACTCGTCATTTCCACGTATGGTCGTCGATTGGATTTGTCACAATGAACTCGAGTTGCCCAGGCCATGGACATTTGCGGGCGGACGCGAGGCCGCCAAAGTGGCCCGGCAACATCCGTTGGCAGACCAGATGGACGTCGTCTCGTATCCTTACGACGAGTTTCTGAACGAGCTTCACGGCTCGGAGCTCTATGTGACAACGCCGGGACAAGGCGCCATCTTCGAAGGCCTGCGTACTGATGTCGACATGCTTGTGTTGCCACCGCAGAACGCGACACAGGTGTTGCAGTTGCAAATCTACGAGCAGTTTGGCCTCGTTTCGCCGGGCCTGAATTTGATGGCCCTGGACCCGGCCTTTGACTCGTCGCTGCTCCAAAGTACAGAAGAGCGACTTACACCGGAGGTTTTGCAATCGCTACGAAGGATTGACTCTCCTGAGGTCGCCGATGTCGTAGGCCGCCATCTTCAACGCCAGTACAAAGAACTCGCCAAGGTACGTTCAGCTCGCCAAGAATTCGTCGAGTTTCTCGGCGCACCGGGAGGTTCAGTCGTCGCAGAAGCACTCTCGAGGTGGTGGAGTGAGCAATGGATGTAACGGTGATCATCCCCACACTCGGGGATAGGCCGGCGATGCTAATCGAAGCAATCGAGTCGGTGTATGGGCAAATGGTCGAGGTGAAAGGAATTATCGTCGTCGTAGATGGGAGTGACGAGGCACGACGGCGAGTTGGTGAACTCATCGAGGGACGGCCCAGGGTGGAGGTTGTGACGACTGGGGAGGGCAATAGAGGTGTTTCGGTGGCACGCAACATCGGTGCAGAGCTTGCGCGAACGGATTATCTGGCGTTTCTAGACGATGATGACGTCTGGCGAGCCGGGCACTTGGCGGCCTTTTGTGAGGACGTCTTCGATGTGGGCTTGTCTGCGTTTTGGAAGCAGAGAAGCAATATGTGCGCCCATGAGAAGACGCCACCTGCGGTGTTGCACCCCCGGCGGTTCTTAGTGACGAATGGCGGTTGCAGAGGCAGCAATTTAGTGGTGCGAAGCGAATTCTACCGGTCTATAGGTGGGTTCGATCCTCAGCTTCGAGTTTTCAACGATGTTGACTTCGCCATTCGTGCCTCTTTAGTCTCCAACATCAGGTATCGACGAAACCGTAGTCGGGACGTGGTTTTCCGAACCCAGGCAGGCCGCCGTATTTCGGGAGCGGACTCCAGGGTGTATCGTGAAAGCGCACATTATTTCTATAAACGCTATGCGGCGATGATGACAAACCTCGAGCGCAAGCGATTTAGGGTGTGGATTGCCACAGTGGGACAAATCTCTTTGGACGAGACGAAATGATGGGAACCATTGCATTTGTAGGCGGAATGGTGGGCGATACGCTCGATGGAGTCACGCATCGCGGAGTGCGCGCACTGCAGCGAGCCGAGCGTGTGGTTTTCCCCGGTGACTGGATCGGTGAGAGTCTCCGCGCGCACTTCAGTGAAAGGCTTCGATATGGGCGTGAGTTGACGGCCGACCAGGTATTGAAAGTCTTCGATGGCGTTCAGGATGGCGCTGTGCTCTTTGGTGGCGATCCACGGGTTTTCACTGGTCGTCCCGGCAAATTTCCTTGTGCCGCAAAACTGGCGGCACAACTGGAGGCCAGCAACCACCGTGTGGAATGGTTCGCCGGAACCTCCCTGGTACAACTCGCCATCGATGCTGCAGGTGTGTCACTGGAGGTTGAGCGCGAGGACTCGTTGATTGTCACCCCGCCACTTTATGGCGACACACATGGACGTCGCGAACTCGTAGGACACGCATATTCAAGTGCAACATTGGTCATGCTCTGGGCGGAAGAAGCCGGTGCGGAAGCATGGAAGATTCTTAGCAGTATTCGGTCCCGTAGAACCCGTGTATCGATCGTTTCACGCCTCGGAATGTCCGATGAGAATGTCCAACATGGGGAGTTGGGTGAACTCGAGGGAGCGTTTGCAGATATTGCTATGCCTTCGGCCATTGTGGTGCAGCCATGTCCTGAGATACGACAGCGGCGAGCACCGAGCGAACTACCTTCAGGGGCGGATACGAAGGGGCATCGCAATTCCCGACGCGTTGCCGTCGCAGTGGTCGGTAGCGCCCGCGCGACTGCATCAGATTTAGCGAATGCGGAGATGCTCGGGCGCGCGCTGGTCGACCGAGGGTGTACCGTCGTTACAGGCGGTCTCGGTGGGATCATGGCAGCCGCTTGTCGAGGTGCACGCTCCTCGTCGAACTACGTTTACGGCGCGACGGTTGGTGTAGTCCCGACCTATGAGCCGAACGACGCCAATGAGCACTGTGACATCGTCGTCGCAACCGGCATGAACCACGCGCGGAACGTTGTGGTAGCGGCCTCGGCAGATGTCGTCGCGGCGGTGGGAGGGCGAGCTGGGACACTCAGCGAGATGGCCTTCGCCTGGACGCTCGGGCGCCCTGTGGTCGCCGTAGCCGCACAAGGATGGGCAGAGGAATTGGCCGGCCGGTCCTTGGACGACAGACGCGATGACGTCATCCATGGCCCCCTGGCGCCAGTGGAGGCCGCGGCGTGCTGCGCAAGCCTTGGTAGGAATCGTACGCTGCAGCGCCGAGAGTTTTGATGATTGAGTTGAGGATCGAGTGTTTTCACCGTGTGCTGCCCGCCGAGGCCCGAACAACGCAATGGCCTTATTTCGCTCGTGGTACGGCCATGACGATAGAGGAGTTCGACGACCGGCTCGCCAACCTGTCGCGTCACTACGAGATCATCGACGAGGTGCAGGTCGCCAAACTCTTGGACGGTGAGGCTTCACCAATCCGCGCGTGTTGGGTCACTTTTGATGATGGATACGCAGACGTTCTCGATCATGCAGCAGATGTGGTCGCCAAGTACGGTGTGCGTCCCAGTATCTTTATGACCACCCGCGTGTTGGACGGGGACTGGTGGCCGCCTGTAGACCGTTGGTATTCGGCGTTGTGCCAGACAACGCAACAGATGGTGCGGCTGTCCCACAACGGAATTTCCGAGCGTTGGGATCTTGGAACTGCAGAAGGAAGAGCACGCGCCGTCGTCTGCGAACTGAAGTCGGTATATTTGGAGTCAAACGCTGTCCAGCAGGCAGCAATTTTCAAGATGCTCTGTGACTCACTCGAGGTGAAGGAGGTTGTGCACGACATGCCTCCTTTCCTGACAAAGGGTGACCTCGTCGAACTCTCATCAAGGGGATGGTACGCCGGTCCGCACGGCCATCGACATCGGTTGCTTCCACGGCTGACTCCAGAGCAACTCGAGGCGGAAGTCATGTGCTCGGTCGACACGCTTGAAGGCTTGCCACTGCAAAATAGATCAAGCTGGTTTGCCTACAGCGACGGGCGGCACGACCAAAGTGTACGTCACCAGGTTTCCAGGCTGCTCTCCTCGCGTGGCTACAGAGGCGCGTTGACAATCGGAGGTCGCATGGCCACCGGTAAGGACAGTCTTTGGTCCACTCCACGATTTATTGCTTGACCTTGAGACTGGATAGGCGATTGCGCTCAGTTCCGTCAAAATAGTCATATTGCTGCCAGAAAGGACTGCGGTGTCCCGTGACACGCCAGTTGATGGACTCGAGTGGCGGATTCCCACGGGCGTTCTCCTGGCGTGGTAGGGTAGACAGAGATTTCTTTAGACGAGAGTGACGTCCATGAGCACCATTGTCGGTCAGACTGCGGAGACGACGGCGGCACTTCGGCATCTCAAGGACGTTTCGCGTTTTTCCGGGGCTGATGACCGTCCCGAGTACAAGCACCTCGATGAGCTTGAGTCCCGCTCGATTTTCATCATTCGCGAGGCCTTTGAAAAATTCGACAATCCTGGATTGCTCTGGAGCATGGGCAAGGATTCGTCGGTCTTGCTGTGGCTGGTACGAAAGGCTTTTTTCGGGCGTGTCCCGTTCCCGGTGTTGCACGTCGACACTCATTATAAGATTCCCTCGATGATCGCATTTCGTGACCATATAGCCAAATTGTGGGGCCTGGAACTCCTTGTCGGTGAAAACCGGAACGTCCTTGCTGCCAAGCAGACCTATCCTGACGGTAATACAACACGTGTCGAGTGTTGCTCAGCGCTCAAGAAAGACGCTCTTAAGGATTTGGTGACACGATATGAGTTGGAGGCTCTGTTCGTCGGCATCCGCCGCGACGAAGAGGGAACCCGGGCAAAAGA
>SLPW01000520.1 GCA_007131755.1 Myxococcales bacterium
CAACCATTTCCCTCCGGAGGGAGGAGGAAAACCCGGAAAAAACAACAACAAAGGACGGGCCTGGGCGAGGGCCGGGGCCCGGGCCTGGGAACAACAACCGACGGAAACCGATCACACCCCGGCGCAAAGGGCAACTGGGAACTGCAACCCGAAAGTGATAGACTTGTCGCAACGAATCTTCTCCACTGTCGATGTCATGCGAAGCCCCCGGTGCTGTGACTGTTTGTCATATCAAGCAGGCCAGAAGGTCCAGGGAAATATGATGCTATTCGGCGCAACAGGACCGGCGTCATTGGCGTTCGATGAGTTGAGACAGTGGTGAGGCTGTGGCAGTCGCGCAGTGTGGATCAGATGTTGCATCCAGTGAATCGAAGATGGCCCTGAGGAGCGATGTCGGGGTGATGGATGTTCGAAATGCTAACGTGATTGAGATTGCCGAGGAAAAAGATGGATGCCAGCTCGCTCAACTCCGTATTGCATCGATGGTTTCATCTCCGTCTGCGACTGGTGGGGGTATCGCTGCTGGCGGTGCTGCTGGTTGTGGGCTGCGGGGACAGGGACGTGACATTCGACCCCGGCGACTCGGAGGGCACCAATTCGCAGACTCCCGAGTTGCCGCCGGAATATGCCACTCCGCAGGGGACGGTGGAGGTGTTGCCGGGCATCGAGTTTCACGAGGTCCCCGGGGAATACGAGCCGGTGGTGGCCATCGACGAGGAAGAGAAGACCATTACGGTCTGGGGAGATGCGACGGCCTATGTGACCGATGTTGAGGTGGGCGACGTGTTGTTTGGGTCGGCTTACGAAGACTTTGCGGTCCAGGTCAGCGGCGTGCATTGGGACGGAGATGAGGTGGTGTTCGATGTGATTCCCCTGGTCTTTACGAACGTGGTTCACGGGGAGTGGGATATGGAGCTGCCCCTGCAGGAGTTGATGGAAGACGAATACGACGAGGAAGAGGATATAAGCAGTACGGGACAGGGGTTGTTCAACAACGGAGTCGTCGCATCCTTCGGATTCGAGGAAGGAGTGTTTTCGGCCGACGGATCGGCGCGTCTGGTCATCGATCCGACGTTCGACTTTCGGGGGAAGATCTACGCCAATCTGGCGGGGAGAACGCTGATGGATTCGGAGCCCACGGTCAGCGTGGAGGACTGCGGCAATGTATTGCACGAGTCTTCGAGTTGGGGGCATTCGCTGCAGTTGTGTGCCGATTACCTGGAGTTGTCGTTGGGTGTGAGATTGAACGCCGAGGCCAGGGCGAAGCTGGAAGCTCAGTTGGCAGAGAGCATCAAGAGAGAGAAGACGATCGTAGAGAGATCCTTTCCCGGGGTGCCCCTGGGGACGACCCCCTTTGTATTGTCGCCGACGTTGACGGTGACGGCGAAGGCGCAGGCCGGCGCATCTGCAACGGCGACATTGGAGGCTTCAGCGCAGGGTGAGGTCTACGCTCCGGTTGGATTTCGCTGGCACCATGCCCAGGGAGGAAGTCCCATCGGCCCCGGAGACGGAAATCTCGGGTTTTCGACGGATGGCTCCGCCGATGCGGAGGTGGAGGCCAACGCCGGGGTTACGGTCCAGGCAAGGCTGGGGCTGAATCTGAGCATCCGTGGGATGGAAAACCGCGTCGGAATCGGCGGAGTGGGGGCAGGTGCGGATCTGAATGCACAGGCCCAGTACCAACCGCTCAATCCGGCGCCCCCGTGTCTGAGCGCCGATGTGACCTTCGATCCCTTCCTGAGTGGGAATCTGTCGGTCTGGGCCTCGGTGGGCCCGGTGAGTTTCGACTGGGAGATTCTGGATCTGCGACATAGCTTCGGCCCCTTTACGCTTGCGAGCTGGGATGCGGGGACCCGCTTTTGTCTGGAAGCGCAGCAGAGCCTCGTCGATCAACTCAACGAGCAATATGGTGAGGGATGCGAAGACGGCGACGCAGAGGATCTCGATGAGCCGACGTGTATTCAGGAGATGATGGAGCACTGCTTTGACCCCCCCGACGAGGGATGTACGGGATATGTCGACGAAGACCTGAATATGCTCATGGTCTGGGATACGGGAGAGCGCGTCGAGTCGCCCTACAACGAAGATGGGGAAGGAGAGAATTACTTCTACGGAAAAGACGGTGAGTTATGTGCCATCTCGGAGCTTACGACGGACGCCTCCTGTGGGCCCGTGGAGATCCACTATGAGTTGATGGAGTCCGACGAAGTGGAGAATGACGAAGGACTGGAGGACGACGAATTCGAGGAGTTGATCGACGACATGCACGAAGCGGGAGAAATCTATCTGGAAGGTGACGAGGCCACGTCCTGTATGCAGGTCCCCTTCCAGCCCGGTGGAGGCACACAGGACGAGTCGGACTCGGTGGTCTTCGATATTAGCTGCCCCCATCCAGAAGACGACACGACGGTCACCGTCAGCGCTCAAGGCTGCGCCGTTGGAATCGGGCAGTGTGAATTCGAAGCCGTCGACGAAATGCCTCACGGCAGCCTCGGAGACGGAGGTGGTGCCTGGTAAGATCGACGGGCGGGAGCACGGGCCAGGGTCACTATTTCGATGGATTCGAAGCCGGCGTCCAGCAGGACACCGGCGGCAGCATCGGCGGTGGCTCCGGTGGTGACGACATCGTCGAATAGTATGGCCGGCCCTTGTGGCGTCGTCGAGGCGCGATAGTCGAAGACGTCGCGTACGTTGGCCTGTCGAGCTGCGAAGGGAAGGCCGGCCTGGCGGGGCGTGGAGCGTGTCTTGATCAGGCGATGGTCGATGCGGTGCCGATGACGGCGCGGAAGGAGGAGACGCAGAGACATGGTGGGGACGTGAAATCCACGGCGTCGCAGTGACGTGGAGTGAGAGGGAACGGGGATGATGGGGCAATCTTCGGGAAGTTCGCAGAGGCATCGAAGAAACCAGGGACGGGCGCCGCGGCAAAGAGCGCGAAGGGAAGCGAAATCGTCGCCATACTTCAGGCGTCTGATGGCATCGGCCACTGCACCGTCGTATTCCCAGTGGGCGATGATGCGATCGAAATTCGGTGGTCGGCGTCGACAGCGGCTGCACTCCGATCTTGCCTCATCAGGAGAGGAAAATTGTTCCATCGGCACGGAGCAGACGGCGCATAGGGGATTTTGCAGGGGATAGGCGACATCGTCGCAGAGAGCACAGAAGGCGCGACGGGGCGGGGCGTGGCCGTCGCAGCCGGCGCAGGCCGGGGGCAGGGTATGGGTGATGGCGTCGCGTAGGGTTATGAGGAGGTTCCGGGAGGGGCGTTGAAAAAACATGAGGGGCTCCTTTGTCGTGTGGAGGGGTTCGCGGTCTGGCCTCATCTCTGTTATCGACAATTGGAGAAATTTTTTGCGTACGCCGACGTCATGAGCCCCAGGAGTGTGAGGATTTGATGAAGATATCCGTGATTGCAGTGGGAAAGGTCTCCGATCGGCGCCTGGCGGGATTGTGTGGGGAGTATCGCGACAGGCTGGGCCACCACGTGTCCGTGGAGGAGAAAGATGTCCGAAAGGCCAGGGCGCGCGACGCCGGTGAGGCGATGGCCGAGGAGGGAGAGAAGTTGCTGGAGGCGACGCCGGAGGGGGCGTTGACGGTGGCGATGACGGAGGAGGGAAAGACGCTGACCAGCGTGGACGTGGCCCGTCAGGTGGATCGGTGGATGGTGGAGGGACGGCGAAAGGTGGTGTTCTATATCGGCGGAGCCCACGGGTTATCACAGGACGTCAAGCGCCGTGCGGATCGCCGATGGTCCCTGTCGCCGATGACCTTTCCGCACGACGTGGCGCGAATGCTCCTTTGGGAGCAACTCTACCGGGCGATGACGATCATCCGTGGGGAGCCCTATCATAAGTGACGGGGACAGCGGATATCCGGTGTTGGGTGCTGGGTAGTGGGTCTTGAGCGTCGCAGGTCGACCTAGGCGCAACGCTCGACCCGTAGCCCGGGTCCATCTGCCGTTGAAGATGCCCCGGGTTTTGAGCCCGTCACGACGGGAACTGCTGGGCCTCGAAGTGGCCGTACAATTCGGGAGGAGCGTCCTCCAATTCCAGCCGCGGGGCTTCGGACCACATCCGCTCCAGGTCGTAGTCCTTTCGAGAGGCCTGGTGGAAGATATGGACGATAATATCGCCGTAATCCAGAAGGGCCCACTGGCCGGAGTCGGTGCCCTCCGATCCCATCGGCAGTCGGTCGGCCTCGCGCATCGCGTCGTCGACGCGCCTGGCGAGGGCGTTGACGTGGCGCTCGGAGGTGCCGGTACATACGATGACGAAGTCTGTGTAGCTGACTCGTCCCCGCAGATCGATGACGACCGTGTTGAGTGCTTTGAGTTCCCAGGTGACGGCGGCGATGTCGCGAGCGACTTGCATCAATTCGCGATCGAGTTCGTCTTGCTCACCGTGTGTAAAGGTTGGCGCGGCACTGTCTGTCTTCATTCGTCTCCTCGAGAAGAAGGTGTGGGCTGAGCCCACGTGATTACCGAAGTGAAAACACTTCGGAGGGGGTGATCAATTCCGGACCTGCCCACGACCAAGTACGACGAATTTGGTGGTGGTTAATTCACGCAAGCCCATGGGCCCGTAGGCGTGCATGCGAGTGGTGCTGATTCCGATCTCGGCGCCCAGGCCGAGCTGGCCACCGTCACTGAAGCGGGTGGAGGCGTTGACCAGGACCACAGAAGAGTCGACCTCGTCGACAAAGCGCTGGCTCTGGGCGTAGTCATTGGTCACGATGGCCTCGGTGTGTCGGGATCCGAAGCGATCGATATGTGCGATGGCGTCGTCCAGGTCGTCGACGACACGCAGGGCGAGTCGAAGGGAGAGGAATTCTGCGGCGTAAGCTTCGTCGTCGGCCTCGTAGATGGATTGAAGGCCCTGGTTGCGGGCGACTTCAAAGCTACGGGGACAGAGGTAGAGTTCGACGTCTGCATCGTCGAGTTTTTCCAACAGGCGTGGGAGGTGTTCGTCAACTGCATTATTCAAGACTAGCAGAGTTTCGACGGCATTGCATACCCCGGGGCGCTGAACCTTTGCGTTGAGGACGATCTGGTCGACGTCGTCGGGGTCAGCGGAGCCGTCGACGACGACGTGACAGACCCCTTCGTCGTGTTTGATGACCGGGATCTGGGAGTGCTGGTGGACGAATCGGATAAGGCCCTTTCCACCGCGGGGGATGATGACGTCGAGCTGGTCGCTGAGGCCGAGCATGGTCTCAACGGCCTGGCGATCGGTGGTGTCGACGAATCCCAGAGCGTGGGCGGCTTCGTCGGGAAGAGAGCTGTCGCGAAGTCCCTGGCGAAGGGCTTTGACGACGGCTCTATTGGAGTCGAAGGCGTCGCTTCCGCCCTTGAGGAGGACTCCGTTGC
>SLPW01000108.1 GCA_007131755.1 Myxococcales bacterium
CGTTCTTGAGGTGGCTCTTCACAGTATGTGGCGACAACTCCAGCGTATCCGCGATCTCCGAGATGGTCGCTCCGCAGGCGGCGTAGTCGGCCACCTCGCGCTGACGAGGGGTGAGCCAACATCGGGGATCGATTCGCGCCAACTCGGCGCGGTCGGTGAGCGCCATATAGCGCACGCCCCTGGGACCATCGAGGCGAATCAGGCGCACCAGAAGACCGGCGACTACCAAGGAATTATGGGCGTCTGTGGCATCCTCATCGAGGTCGCGCACGGCCTGCCCGATCCGCTCCATACCCTGGTGATCGATCCAGCGGGAAAAGCCCGTTGATGCGTGCTCCACCGTACCGCGCGGCGTCAACACGGCGCAGATATCGTCCTCCCAGCTACTGTCTTCGATATTCTTCGCCGCCAGCAGCGCCGTCCTGAGTTGGGGAAGAAGTCGCTCCACCTCCTTTTCTTCCTTCTTCGTAAATCGCTCCTTCAGACCACGACGCGCGATCCCCAACCACCCCAGAAGTCGACCGTCGTCCAAAACGACGGCTCGCAACAGATCGCCCACCTCGGCGGGAACGACGAACTCTTCGTAGGACTCGAACTTACTTAGGAATTCGGGATCGTAGTGATGCCGAAGTCGAACAAAATGATTGAGCACCTGGTTGTCGGCAAAGGCAGGAAACCATGGCAACTCCGGGGTCGGTCTTCCGGCGCTAAAATCGAGCCAATTGTCGACGATCTCCTGGTCACTACCGCGGTACACACCCCCATCGAAATACCAATTCTCCTCCTCATCCTGATAGACCGAACAAAAGGCCCCCGACTGCCCAGAGACCCGCTCCAGAAGCGCATCCACCACCTGGGCGCGGATCTCCTGTGGGTCTTCCGATTCGAGGGTGAAGTGTTGCATAATCTCCGACCTTCCCCGGACTTGCGGGATTGTTGTTGCGCTTTGTATACATTATCCCATTTTCTGTCCCTTGTAAATTTGCGAGCACATCCTCGACTACGGTGTCCCTTCGAGAAAACAAGAGAAAGCGCCCTTCGCCGGAAAATGGAACGAGCTTCGCACGCCCGTAGCCCCCATCGAAGGCACCCCCCAAATGGTAGTTCGCGCCGCTTTTCAGGCGCCTTAAATGGACGGACGTCGCACGCCCGTAGCCCCCATCGAAGGAAAACGGGCTCTTCCCTCCACCAGGACAACGTCTCTGGGAGCGCTTAGCTCTGCTTTTTTAACGTCTTTCTATTTGGGACACCTGCACAACGGCGTAAAAACCCCATTTGCGGGTTGCCGTCGCGACGGCTTCGGGTTTGCAGGCTGCCGAAGCGTCGGCTTCGGGTTTGCGGGCTGCCGAAGCGCCGGCTTTGGATTTGTGTCGAAAAGCCGAATTTTCCTTTTTGTTACACCCCCTGCCGCCCTATGATTGAGTCGATTCTCGGAAGCCCTACTCAAGCCGGAATCTCGATGAGGACAGCGTGAAGGATTTTGTTCTGAGCCGTGCCTTCGGCCCCCTGCTGCACGTAGCCGATGAGCTGGGACTCGAAGAGGCCCCGTTGGTGGAGGGATTGTCGTTTACTCACGACGAGCTGCGCCGTTCCTGGTATGCCCGAATCCCCTGGAGCGAGTACGTCACCTATTGCGCCCGATTCGAAGAACTGGCCGGCAGCGAAGTCATCGACGAGATGGGTCACTACCTTTCCGGCATCCCCTCCTTTCAAATCTTCTGGCGCATCGCCGGCCGACTGGCGAGCCCGGGATGGTATTATCGCCTGTCGAAGCACTGGTTCGGCCCCACCATGTTCCCCGCCGTGGATCTGGAGGAATACGAAAAGATCGGTCCTCGCGCCCTGCGGGTCGTCCTGCGCGTTCCCGACCATTTGCCCGATTGTCCCCAATTTTTTCGCATCAGCGCCGACTTCGACCGCCAGGGCCCCCGAATTCTGGGAATGTCACCGGCCACGGTTCACCTGAAACTGGAGCCCCGCCGGGGCACCTACACCATCGTCTATCCCCCGTCGCCAGGGCTTTTACCTCGATTGAAACGGGCCGTCTCGGCGGCCCTTTCCTCCGATACACTCATGGAGGAATACGTCAATCAGCACCAGACGATGCTCCAGAGCTTCGAGGCTGCCCAGCGCTCGGAGTCCAGCTTTCGCCACCTCCTCGACGGTTCTCCGCAGGCGATGATGGTCTTCAACCAGGCCCAGATTCGCTACGTCAACCAGGCCATGGCGGACCTCCTCGGCATTGACGCCCCCCAACTGCTCGTCGGACGCCCACCGAATGACGTCTGCAGTGATCCTATGTCGCTCATCGAGCAGGCCAGAAACCCCGATGATGACGGCACACCGCGTCAATGCATGTTCTTCGGCGACGGCAATCGCCAATTTCCCGGCGAGGTCAATACCATCAGCGTTCATTTCAACGGCGAGGGGGTCTACGTGAGCATCGTCCGCGACGTCAGCACCCGCAACGAGACGCTCACCCGAGCCATGGAATTGGACCGCATCATCTCCATGGGCATGCTCGCCGCCGGCGTAAGCCACGAGATCAACAATCCCCTCTCCTTTATTCACACCAACCTGCAATTTCTCCACGACCTCTTCGAAGAGGGTGAGTTCGACGAGGGCGACGTCGAAGAAGCCCGCAAGGCCCTTGGTTCCTCCCTTCAGGGAATGGAGAAGATTCAGCGCATCGTCTACGACCTCAACTCCTTCGCTCGAGCCCCAGAGTCCAAACTGGGACACGTCGACGTCAACACCGCCCTGCAGCCCGCCCTTCGCTGGATCGAACCGGAGCTTCGTCGACGAGCCACTCTTCGCTGCTCCCTGGACGACGACGTCTCGGCCTGGTCCGACGCAGATCGGCTCAACCAGATCGTCCTCAATCTATTGCTCAATGCCGCCCACGCCATCGAGCCCGGCCACCCGGATGATAATTCGGTACAGGTCTCCACCTTCACCAGAAATGGTCACACCGTCGTCGAAGTCCGCGACACCGGCTGCGGTGTCACCGAAGAAATCCGTCACAAGATCTTCGATCCCTTCTTCACCACCAAACCCGCAGGCCAGGGAACGGGGCTGGGCCTGTTTTTGACCAAGAAGATCGCCGACCAACTCCACGCAGAGCTGGAGTTGGACAGCGAACCGGATCGTGGCACCACAGTCCGCCTAACCCTGCCCGCCAAGGCTAATGGCGTCGCGAAACAAAAGTGACAGCCCCCTCCCGGTGACGATTGGGTCCGCCCTATCCGCAGTAGGCAGTTCGCGCAAAAGACTGCCGATGGGCAGGAGCCGCATCGTCTCCGAAAAGCACTTCTCCACGCTAACCACTCCCCACATTTTTATCCCCTAGCACTTTAATGTTATAACCTTATAACCTCATAGACTCATAACCCCTCAACCCCAAAAACCTCCCACTACTCCCATCGAATCAAGCCGCTCCTTCGCCGACAACGTCGTCCACCTCATGCTCGCCAGCGACGGCGACGTGCGCACTCAGGTGGAGACGGAAATCCTCCAAGAGCAGGGCCTCAGAGACCTTTCCAAATACTCGGGAATCATGGGCGCCATCGCCTCCGGCAGAACGGAGCTCACCGAGATCGCAGACCGCGCCGGACTGTCGAAGGACACCACCGTCCGGGGGAAGGTCGAGACGATCATTTCTCATAGAGACTTCGTCGTACCTCAGTCCCCCTCGGCGATCGCCTCCTCATCATCGATCTCCTCATCTTCGGAAAATAAGGGGACCGGACCGGCCGAGGCGGGAGCTTCCCGGACGCCGATATGGTCTGTGTGGCCATAACCGAGTTGACCGAAATTATTGAATCCCCAGCAGCGAAGTGTGTCGTCTTCCAACAGGGCACAATTGCTATAATTGGCCACGTAGATGGCTACCGCCTTGCCCCCGAGGTGAACGTCTTGCCCCCGGGCGGGCACCTGGTCCGCGAAAGGTCGTCGATGTCCCTGACCCAGTTGACCGAAGCGGTTATCCCCCCAACAGCGAACCCGCCCTCCCTCGAGGAGCGCACAGCTATGAAGGCCTCCGGCCTCGATCTGAAGTACCTCTGAGCCCAGCTCGAGATCACCGATATCTGCCGGAACTTCACCGGTGCCGATATTATCCGTATGTCCGTAGCCCAACTGCCCGTGCTCGTTCCACCCCCAGCATCGGGCCCGTCCTCCCTGCAGCAGCACACAGGTATGACTTCTTCCCAGGGAGATCTGCTCCACCTCTTCTCCGACATCCACCGGCGCCACCTCGGTGGGAACCTCCTCATCACCGATATTCTCCGTATGTCCGTAGCCCAACTGCCCGGCGTGGTTTCGTCCCCAGCATCGAAGCTCACCGGTCTCCAAAAGGGCACAGGTGTGAAATTTTCCGGCCCCCACATCCACTACCTGTGCGCCGACGTCGACGGGATTGATATTGGCCGGCACTTCCGCCTTTCCGATATGGCGAGTATGACCCTGGCCGAGCTGACCGTAGCGATTATGTCCCCAGCACCGAAGGTCACCGCTCTCCAGCAGGGCACAGGCATGACTTGCATATTGCATGGCGCCACTTGTGATATGGCGTACGGGGCCGCCAACGTCCACAGGCGCGATATCCGCCGGCACTTCGTCGCCGCCCACCCTGGCCCGATCGTCACCGAGGCCGAGCTGACCGAAATGATTGCTTCCCCAGCAGCGTAGACTTCCACTCTCCAGCAACGCACAGCTAAAAGAGGCGTTGTAGTCACCGGCAGCGCTAATAGCCACTGCCGGCTCTCCCAGGTCGACGGATTCAACGTCGCGAGCCGGCTCCGCAGCCCCCATCCCCCGCCGATGACCGAGCCCGAGTTGGCCGTCCTGGTTGTCGCCCCAGCAACGAACCTCTCCCCCTTTCAGGATCACGCAGGTATGAAATTTGGCGGGAGCCACGTCGACGATCCTGCCTGGCTCGTCGCTGGCATCAGTGACCTCGTCATCACGGGTTTCCTCTTTCGCAACTTCGACTTCCTCGTCGGCGCCATCTCCTTCATCGGTGCTGCCCTGTTCATCGAAAGTCGGTTGCTCCTCCTCGGGTTCCGATACCGCTGCGTACTCCGCTTCCAACTGCTTCGTCGCCTCTTCCTGCTCTTCCTGTAAACCCGATAAAGGAAGGAACTCGCGGACCGAGTCGTGATACAACACCGCTCCCAGTCCCAGCGCCGCGATCAATAGTGCGGCGACGATGATGACTCGACCTGAACCATCGCCGCCTCCCGAGTCGATGTCCTCCACTTCGTCAGCCGATACCTGCTCCTGACTCGGCTCCTCTTCTTCGTGGTCATCCCTCTCTTTCTCCTCTTCGCTCTCTTTCTCTTCTTCGCTCTCTTCCTC
>SLPW01000237.1 GCA_007131755.1 Myxococcales bacterium
ACCCCAGTGGAAGTGTCGGGGAGACCAGGATAACCAACACGATGGGTGTGCTCAAGCTATCTAGCCTTTGCCAACGGCGCTTCGGCGATTATGGTCGGCTGCGTTCATGTCGACGCGAAGTCAGTGACCACCGAAGTATGGAGTGCCGAAAATGCTCGTTTTATTGTCCCCTGCGAAGTCTCTGGACTACGAAACGCCTGCCCAGACCGACCAATTCACACAGCCCGAATTTCTCGACGACGCGCAGGAGCTCATCGACGTTCTGCGCGACTACTCCCATGAAGAGCTGCGGGAGCTGATGGATATCAGCGAGAAGCTGGCCGATCTCAACTACGACCGCTACCAGGAGTTCTCCTCGCCATTTACCCCGGAGAACGCAAAGCAGGCCATTTTGGCCTTTGACGGCGATGTGTATCGAGACTTTCGCTTCGACGACTACAGCGAAGAGCAGTTTTCCTTTCTTCAGGATCACGTGCGGATTCTCTCCGGGCTCTACGGAGTGTTGCGCCCGCTGGATCTGATGCAGCCCTATCGCCTGGAGATGGGCACGAAGTTGGAGACCGATCGCGGCGAAAACCTCTACGAGTTCTGGGGTGAGAAGATCACGAACTCCATCAACGCCGCCCTCGATCATCAGGGCGACGACATCCTTCTCAATCTGGCTTCCAACGAGTATTTTCGCTCCGTAAAAAAGAAGAAGCTCGCCGGACGTGTGCTGAATGTGAAGTTCAAGGATCTTCGCGGAGATACGTATCGGACAATCTCCTTTTATCTGAAGCGCCTACGTGGAACGATGACGGACTTCATGGTGCGAAATCAGATCAGTGATCCGGAAGAGCTGAAGAGCTTTAACGAGCAGGGCTATTACTTCAGCGACGAGCGCTCCACGGAAGACGAATTCGTTTTCCTGCGCGACGAGAAACCATAGGGCCTGTGCAATAGTCCCTCCACGTCGCAGATGACGGTCTATTTTCGCCGTCTCATTGTCGCCAAGCCTCGACGATAGCCTCCGGCATCGCCTACGTTTGTCGACGTCGAGAGCGACGAAAATATCCTCGTCCCTGCTCGGTCCGGGACTATTGCACAGGCCCAGACCGCAGGTGGTGGGTAATAGGCATCGGAACCACCCCGGGAGATTTGCTGGCTCAAATAGGTGTTTGGGCACCAACAACCACTTTAGTCGTCGAGACGAAAAATGACCGATTCAATCGCCGAGTTGAGCATCAATACCATTCGCACTCTGTCGATGGACGCCGTTCAGAAGGCCAATAGCGGCCATCCGGGAGCGCCCATGGGACTTGCGGCGGCAGCGTACGTGCTGTGGCAAAATCACCTTCGCCACAATCCGAAGGATCCGGAGTGGATCAATCGCGACCGCTTCGTGCTGTCCAACGGGCACGCGTCGATGTTGCTGTATAGTTTGCTCCACCTGACGGGCTACGAGTCGATGACGCTCGAGGAGATCAAGAATTTTCGACAGTGGGGAAGCCTGACCCCGGGACACCCGGAGGCGGAGCTGACCCCGGGGGTGGAGACCACCACGGGTCCTCTGGGCCAGGGATTCGCCACGGCCGTGGGAATGGCGCTGGCCGAAGCTCATCTCAATGAAAATTACGACGGCGTCATCGATCACTATACCTTCGGGATCTGCTCCGACGGAGATCTGATGGAGGGGATCAGTCACGAGGCGGCGTCAATCGCGGGACATCTGGGATTGGGCAAGCTGGTCTTCTTGTACGATGACAACGAGATCACCATCGACGGTCGAACGGATATCTCCTTTACCGAAGATGTGGCCGCACGCTTCGAGTCATATGGGTGGCAGGTTCTCAGCGTGGAGGACGGCAACGATCTGGAGGCCATCGACGAGGCCATCGAGGCCGGCAAGGCGGAAAGAGATCGGCCAACCTTGATCTGTGCGCGGACGATCATCGGCTATGGGTCGCCGAATAAGGCCGATAGCTCGAGTTCTCACGGAGCACCGCTGGGAGACGAGGAGATCAAGCGGACGAAACAGGCGCTGGATTGGCCCTACGAGGAGCCCTTCTTCGTCCCCGACGAGGTTCGCGAGCATATGACACAGTCCGCCCTGGAGCAGGGCGAAGAGCTTGAGGCGAAGTGGCAGGCCAAGCTCGCTGCCTACGAGGAAGAGTATGCGTACAAGGCAGAGGAGCTGAAGCGGCGCGTCGAAGGGCGCCTTCCCGAAGGCTGGGACCTTCACCTTCCGGGCTTCGATCCCTCTGATGGCGCAATGGCCACTCGCAAAGCCAGCGGGGTCGTCATCGAGGCCCTATACGAACAATTACCGGAGCTGATGGGTGGTTCGGCAGACCTGGCCGGGTCCAATAAGACTCTCAAGCCCGACCACGGTGTGGTGGGACCGAGGAATTTCGGAGGTCAGAATATCCACTTCGGTGTGCGCGAGCACGCCATGGCGGCCATGGCCAACGGGATGTGTCTCCACGGAGGTGTGCGGGGATTCGGGGCCACCTTCCTGGTCTTCTCCGATTATATGAGGCCCTCACTGCGGCTGGCGGCGCTGATGGGTGAGCCGTCGATCATGGTCTTTACTCACGACTCGGTGGGGCTTGGAGAAGACGGCCCCACCCACCAGCCTATCGAGCACCTGATGTCGTTGCGGGCGATGCCCAATTACCGCGTCCTGCGACCGGCGGACGCCAACGAGGTGCGAGAGTGCTGGAAGTTGGCCATCGCACATAAGGAGGGGCCCTCGGGGTTGGTGCTCACTCGCCAGGGAGTACCCACCGTCGACCGCCGTGATCTGGGAGGCTTCGGTCAGGTGAAGAATGGAGCCTATGTTCTGGCTGATAATTCGGAGGCCGGAGAGCTTCCGCAGGCCGTGATATTGGCGACGGGAAGCGAGGTGGAGATCGCCCTGGAGGCGTGGCACGAGTTGGTGGACGACGGTCTGCGAGTACGCCTGGTCAGCATGCCCTGCTGGGAGGTCTTTGAAGAGCAGGAGCAATCCTACCGCGATGAGGTACTACCTCCGGAGGTGGACAATCGGGTTTCCATCGAGGCCGGTGCCACCCTCGGGTGGGAGCGTTGGATAGGCCAGAAGGGGGTCGCCATCGGCCTCGATCGATTTGGAGCGTCGGCGCCATATCAGGAGGTCTACGAAAAGCTGGGCTTGACGTCACAGCGCGTCGAGGCGGCCGTGCGTAGTCTGGTAGGGGACGAATAAGAGGTATCTGGGAGCGCGGGTAGCTTGCCTGTCGACGAGGGTCGCCTCGGCAGGCTCGGCGGACGGCCTGGCAGGCCGCGCTCCCGGGGAAATGGCATGCCCGCCAGGAGGTATGATCGTGAAGAATCGACGCAGAGTCGTAATCGTCGGTGGGGGACCCATCGGAGTGGAGTGTGCCGCGCGAGCAGCCGCCGAGGGATTCGAGGTAACCCTCTTCGAGGCCGGCGAGATCGGCGAACATGTACGACAGTGGGAGCACGTCACTCTCTTTTCGCCCTGGGCGCTCAATCGCAGCTCCTGGGGAATGGAACGGCTTCGCCGAGAGCAGTTTGAGTTGGAAGACGACGAAGAATATCCGACGGGCAGGGAGTATCTCGAGCACTACCTCTTTCCCCTTGCAGATATGCTGTCGCAAGACGTGGATATTCGAGAAGAGACGAAGGTCCTGGGGATTTCGCGCGATATGGTACTCAAGGGCGATCATATCGGTGGGGAGGCGCGAGCCCGTGCTCCTTTCTTGCTGCGCGTCGAGGGCCCGCGGGGAGAGTGGTTCCACGAGGCAGACGTGGTCATCGATGCGTCGGGCGTCCTCTCGCAGCCCAACGCGCTGGGGCCGGGGGGGCTGGAGGCAATTGGCGAGGAGAAGCTCAACGGCGAAGTCCTGCGGCGCATCCCGGATATGGAAGGCAAGGAAGGGGAGGAGCTTCGTGGCCGGCGCGTCCTCGTCGTCGGCCACGGCCACTCGGCGCTGACGACTCTCGACACGCTTCAGGAGCAGGCGCCGAATACCCGGGTGGTGTGGGCGTTTCGCGCAGAAGAGGAGCCCTGTACGGAGATCGAGGACGATCCGCTGCCCCAGAGAGCCCGGCTCGATCGTCTCGGGAATGCCGCGGCTCGTGGAGAAGTCGAGGGCATCGAGCCCCGTTCGGGATGTATGGTGTACAGCCTGGAGCGAAAGGGCGATGGCCTGGAGGTGACGTTGCAAGGGCGCAGCGATCGCCAGAAGGTTGAGGTCGATCGCGTCGTCGCCAACGTGGGCTATCGTCCCGATACCTCTCTATATCGCGAGTTACAGGTGCATCTGTGCTACGCCTCGGATGGACCGATGAAGCTGGCGGCCAGTCTGCTGGCCAATTCCGGAGGCGGCGATTGTCTTGCGCAGGAGAGCGCGGGGGTGGAGACGCTGAAGAATCCAGAGCCTGATTTCTTCATCCTCGGTGCCAAGAGCTACGGGCGAAATCCCAATTTCTTGCTGCGTTTGGGCTTTGAGCAGATCGACGACGTCTTTCGGCATGGGCTGACCCGGGTGTGATCCATTTCGGTGGGGCAACGCAATTTAGCCGTGTAAACCGATCACACCTCGCTGACCCACCAACCTTGACATTTCGGCGGCCTGACACTTGTATGGGGGCGACTGCAATGACAGAGATCATATGGAGCTCGATCGGGCCGGTTTCGTCGTTTTTTTAAACGATATCGACCGCAATCGAGTCCAGAAACCCATCTTCGGAGGTCTGCCGTGAGCAAGCTATTGCCCCCCATCAATTTCGAGCAGTGGATCGAGGACAACCGCGACGCCTTCAAGCCTCCCGTCGGAAATAAGATGATCTGGGAGGACGCCGATTTTATGGCCTTTGTCATCGGCGGTCCGAACGCTCGAAAGGACTATCATGTCGATCCCAGCGAGGAGTTCTTCTATCAGATCGAGGGCGATATGACGCTCAAGATCGTGGAGGACGGAGAGTTCAAGGAGATTCCCATCAAGGAGGGAGAGATCTTTTTGCTTCCGTCCTGGATTCCCCATTCGCCGCAGCGGCCGGAGGGAACGATCGGGTTGGTCATCGAGCACAAGCGTCTGGAAGGAGAGAACGACGGCCTTCGCTGGTATTGTGAGGGCTGTGGCGAGGTGTTGCACGAAGAGTTCTTCTACCTGACGGATATCGTAGAGCAGCTTCGGGCGGCCATCCAGAGTTTCTGGGCCGACGACGAGGCCCGCACCTGCGACAACTGCGGCGCCTACCTGGAGCAGTAGTTGGGTAGCCGTACGCGCCGGTCGGCAAAAAGCGAACCTTCAGCCCCCAAACTACGATGAAAATCGACATCCACGCTCATATTCTCCCCAAGACCTGGCC
>SLPW01000624.1 GCA_007131755.1 Myxococcales bacterium
CGCAATACCCCGCCATCACCGGCGATGCCAGGGATGGCATCGCTCCATTACGTGGTGGGTTGAAGCCTCGTGTCACGGCAACGATGAACATTTTGGGCACTGACTTATCCCGTTGGTTTCATTGACGAAGAAAAGGGGTTACGGAGATGTGTAGGATCATGAGCCGAACCGGGGAGGGGACCTTCGAGCTTCGGCCGACGGCCCCAGCCCTTCGACGCAAATCCCGATCGTCAGCGAAGCCTCGTAGGTCCTCTCCTCCGTGGGGGAGACACCGAGCGCAGCGAGGAGAGGGGGCACCGAGCAACCACTACCCTTGAGTTTCCCCACCCACCTCGAATATGACCGTTGGCGACGATGTACTCGCCACTTACCAGATGGATATTTGAGCGGAGGTCTACACCATGAGCACCCGAACCGAATACGACTCCATGGGGCCCGTCGAAGTCCCGGAAGACGCCTATTGGGGCGCCCAGACGCAGCGCTCGCTGACGAATTTCAAGATCGGCGACCACCGCATGCAGCGGCCCATGATCAAGGCCCTGGGCCTCGTCAAACACGCCTGCGCCGAGGCCAACGCCTCGCTGGGGCTGCTCGAAGACGAGAAAAAAGAAGCCATCCAACAGGCAGCCCGTGAGGTCATCGAAGGCAAGCTGGACGACCAATTTCCCCTCAAGGTCTGGCAGACCGGTAGCGGAACCCAGACCAATATGAATACCAACGAGGTCATCGCCAATCGGGCCATCGAGATCATGGGCGGCGAAATCGGCTCCAAGAGTCCCGTCCACCCCAACGACGATGTAAATAAGAGCCAGTCCACCAACGACAGCTTCCCCACGGCCAGCGCCGTGGCCATCGTCGACCAGCTTCGCTCCGAATTGTTGCCGGCGCTGGACAAGACCCGAGACACCCTCACCGAGAAGGCCGAAGACTTCGACGACGTCGTCAAGGTGGGTCGCACCCACCTGATGGACGCCACCCCTCTTACGCTGGGTCAGGAAATTTCGGGCTGGATTGCTCAGTTGGACTACGCGAAGCAGGCCGTCGAGGCTTCCCTGGAAATGGTCAGCGAGCTCGCCATCGGCGGCACCGCCGTTGGCACCGGGCTCAACACCGTCGAGGGCTACCCGGAAAAGGTCTGCGCGGCCCTCAGCGATCTGACGGGACACGACTTCAAAGCGGCGCCCAATAAATTCGCCCTCCTGGCTGGAAAGGAGACCATCGTCGAGGTCCACGGGGCGCTCAAGACGCTGGCCGTGGCTCTCAACAAGATCGGAAACGACGTGCGCTGGATGGCCAGCGGTCCCCGATGCGGCATCGGGGAGTTGGTGATTCCGAGCAACGAGCCCGGCTCTTCGATCATGCCCGGCAAGGTCAACCCCACCCAGTCCGAGGCGTTGACCATGGTCTGCGCCCACGTCATGGGCAACGACGCCGCCGTCGGCTTCGCCGCCGCCAGCGGAAATTTCGAGCTCAACGTCTACAAGCCCATGCTCGTCCACAACGTGCTGGAGTCGACTCGGCTCCTCACGGACTCCATGCACTCCTTTACGGATAAATGCCTGGCTGGAATCGAGCCCCACCGCGAGCAGATTGACGAATATCTCGAGCGTTGTCTGATGCTGGTGACGGCCCTCAACCCGGTCATCGGCTACGACAAAGCCGCAGAGGTGGCAAAGAAGGCTCATAAGGAGGAGAAGACCCTTCGCCAGTCCATCGTCGAGCTCGGCTATCTCACTGGCGAGGAATTCGACGAAGCCGTTCAACCCGCGAAGATGGTCTCCCCCGACCCGAAGCCCTGATTCACACTCCGGTGTCGGGTCCCTCACGACCCGACACCGCACACCCATTTTCCGGCATCCCATGCAGCGACCCTCTCCACATCTGGTCATCTCGGCCTACACCCAGGGGATCTTCCCCATGGCCCACCCCGAGGAGGATGACCGCATCTACTGGTATGCTCCGGACCCGCGTGCCATCCTCCCCATCGAGGATTTCCACGTGCCGCGCCGCCTGGAACAGACCGTGAGTAAAGAGCCCTTCGAAATCTGCATCAATCGCGACTTCGACGCGGTCATCAAAGAATGCGCCGCGCCGCGAAAGACTCAGAAGCAGACCTGGATCTCCAGCGGACTGGCCGCCGTATACTCCGAATTGCACCACCTCGGATTCGTACACACCGTCGAGGCCTGGGAAGGCGACGAGCTGGTGGGCGGACTCTACGGTGTGGCCATCGGGGGATTGTTCGCCGGGGAGTCCATGTTTCATCGAAGAACGGACGCATCCAAGATCTGTCTGGTCCATCTGGTGCGCCGCCTCGAAGAGCGCGGATTTATGCTGCTCGATATCCAATTCATCACCGACCATCTCGCACAATTCGGTGCCGTCGAGATTCCTCGTGAAGAATACGAAGACCTCCTCGCAGAAGCTCTCGAGCTCCCCTGCACCTTCGTCGACGACGATGATCGGTGCACCGATGACGCCTGACGCGCCATCGGCGATTGACCTCAGCGCCTTTGCGTTATACTTCGAGGTGAATCAAGTCATCGGACCTGCAATATCAACCAGGGAATTTCCATGGACGAACCAACCCGCAATCTGATCATCACCCAGGGCGATATCACCCTCCTCCCGCTCAAAGACGGCGCGCTGGTCAACCCCTCCAACACGGGGTTGATCCTGGGAAGCGGCGTCAGCGGCGCCATCGCACGACGCGGTGGCCCCTATATGCAGCAGACCCTCCACATGGCGCGCAGCATGCTCAACGGCAACCGCCTCGACCCGGGCAAGGCCATCGACACCGAGCCGGGACAGCTCAATTGCAAACGCCTCATCCACGTCTCCATCGTGGGCGCCAAAAAGATCAACGACCGCCTCATCTCCAACGCCGTCCTCAACGCCTACGACCTGGCCGACGACCTGGAGCTCAGCCAACTCGCCTTTCCCGCCATCGGCTGCGGCGTGGCCGGTTTTCCCTTCGATCGCTTCCTCGAGATCTTCTGGAAGGTGACCGCCCAGGAACTGCCGCGCCTCGAGCACGTCACCGACGTTTATATGTGTCTGTACAACAGCGACGAATTCCAGGCCGCCGGTGAATTCGCCGATGCCAACGCCGAGCGAATGCCCGAATCCATCAAGCTCGAGATCAGCGAATCCGGGCTGACCACCGGCGTATTCGGGTGAAGTTCGCTCGGCTTTGCCTCGCTTGTAGTTTCGCTCGTTGAACTGCACTCGCTTGTCGTTTCGCTCCCTGCGGTCGCTTGTCGTTTCGCTCGTTAAACTGCACTCGCTGGTTGTTTCGCTCGTTGAACTGCACTCGCTGGTTGTTTCGCTCGTTGAACTGCACTCGCTGGTTGTTTCGCTCGTTGAACTGCACTCGCTTGTCGTTGGTAGTTAGCAAACCACAAGTGAGCGCAGCGAACGCAACACCAAGTGAGCGCAGCGAACGCAACACCAAGTGAGGCGCAGCCGAACGTAACCACCAGTGAGCAACGCGAACGTAACCACCAGTGAGCCCAGCGAACGCAACACCAAGTGAGGCGTAGCCGAACGTAACCACGAGTGAGCGCAGCGAACGAAACTACGAGTGAGCGCAGCGAACGAAACCACAAGTGAGCAACGCGAACGTAACCACAAGTGAGCAACGCGAACGAAACCACAAGTGAGCAAAGCGAACGAAACCACAAGTGAGCAACGCGAACGAAACCACCAGCGAGGCGCAGCCGAGCGCGGCGAACGAAGCCACGGGCCGGGGAAAACTGATCGTCTTCGGCGAACACGCCGTGGTCTACGGCCATCGCGCAGTGGCCTGCAGCCTTCCCCGTGGCGCCACGGCCGTCGTCACGCCCTCGAGTCAACCGCGACGCTCCGTGACTCATGTCGACGGATCCCTCGAGATTGACGAGCGGGCCGAGCGCGCACTGGCCGCCATCTTCGACACCTTCGAACTGTCACCACGGCATCATAGCGTCGACGTCGAATTGTCGATTCCCGTCGGCTGTGGCCTCGGAAGCTCTGCCGCCATGGCCGTCGCCGTCGCTCGCAGCGCTGCACGGCTTACAGACCTCGACGAAGACGACGCCCGGGGGCGCATCGACGAAGCCGTCGCCGCCTCGGAGTCCGTATTCCACGGAAAATCCTCCGGAATCGATCACGCCGCCGCTCTCGGCACGGGCTTCTTCGCCTTCTCCAATACCCACGGCTGGCCGGAGATCACTTCCCTTGATGTTCCCGAACACCGGTGGATCGTCGCTCGTGTCGCCCCACCGGCGCCGACCTCCCAGATGGTCGCCTCCGTCGCCACCCTTCGCCAGCGCCACCCTCAGCAGGTCGATCCAATCTTCGAGCGCTTCGACGCCCTCGCCAGTGCCGGCGCCCAGGCCCTGGAAGCCGGACGCTGGAGCGACGTCGGCGCCCTCATGGACCTCAACCAGGGTCTATTGAGCGCCATCGGTGTCTCCACGCCGGATCTGGAATCGGCCTGCTACGCCGCCCGCGAGGCTGGCGCGCTGGGCGCCAAGCTCACCGGCGCCGGCGGAGGCGGCTGCATCATCGCTCTGGCAAACGATGACTCGGCGGACGATGTGATGACGGCGCTCCAAGAACTAGGCCAGGTCTACTCCTACACTCTCCCCCCATCGAACCCATGAAGGCCCGTGCCATAGCCCATCCCAATATCGCCCTCGTCAAGTACTGGGGAAAGCGCGACAGAACCCTCAATCTCCCCGCCGCCGGGAGCCTCTCCGTAACTCTGCAGGGACTGTCCACCACCACCAGCGTCGAATTCGATCCCGACCTCGCCAACGACGTCGTCATCCTCGACGAAGAGTTGCTCAGTCCGGGCCGTCCACGGGGTCGCGTCGTCGACTTTCTGGATTTGGTGCGTGAAGCTGCCGACATTGATCACCGCGCCCGCATCGAGACCACCAACGACTTCCCCACGGCCGCCGGACTCGCCTCGTCAGCCTCCGGCTTCGCCGCCCTCGCCATGGCCGCCACGAAAGCTGCCGGTCTTGACTGGTCTCGCTCGCGCCTGTCCACACTCGCAAGACGTGGTTCCGGCTCGGCCGCACGGAGTCTCTTCGGCGGTTTCGTGGAGATGAAGGCCGGAAGCAGATCCGACGGCGAAGACGCCCTCGCCATACCCGTCGCCGATCCCGATCACTGGGATCTGCGCTGTCTTATCGCTCTTACCACTCGAGGAAAAAAAGAGATCGGCTCCACCGAGGGCATGACCCACACTCAGAAGACCTCCCCCCTCTTCGAACCCTGGCGGGCAACCGTCGACGACGACATCGCCGAAGCCCGCCG
>SLPW01000053.1 GCA_007131755.1 Myxococcales bacterium
CTGGCATCGCCGGTGATGGCGGGGTATTGCGACGACGATGCCAGGGATGGCATCGCACCAAGGTTCTCTGTTCTCGGGCCAACAAAACCAGAGCAAACGCAAGATGTGATCAATCATGAGCTGTGATGCCCCCTCTTTTCGCTACGCTCGGTATCTCTCCCGCGGGGGAGAGGACTGTGGGGCGGAAAGTACCGGCGGGGGAGGGGAGGAGCGGAGATCGGTAAACCTCCTACGCCCATCGGCCCCCTCTGCGTTCTGTTCTCTGTCCTCTGTCTTCCGAAAAAGCGCGCCCGGCAGGATTCGAACCTGCGACCTGCGGATTCGAAGCCCTCGGGTTGGATCCCGCTTGAGCCCATGATGGCGGGAGGTTAGCGATTGTCGGTGGGTCGATGGTTACCGTAGCGGTTACCGCTTAGAAGACGTCTGAGGCGGTAACCGATTTGTCCGATGGTCAATCTTCGTTACGCACGGGGTAGCGAAGATGCGTCACGCCGTTTCCGGAGACCACTGTCGGATTGCCAAGGACGGCAGGCGTGCCGGTGAGGTGGTCAAAGAGCCGAACTCCGCCCCCTGAGAAAAATTGCCGCGAGGTCGATACAAAGCTCGTCGAGCAGTCCAGTATTCAGTAGTTGCTGGATCGTGTCGGCGCCATGAACGCCAACGGATTTCCCAGCGGCGGCCACTTTGGCCTGGCGAACCGCGCTTTCGACGCCGTCGGTGACGAAGTTCACAGTCGAATCTAATCGAGGCCATCCGGGAGGGACCTGGTGGGTCAGAACGAAGGCCGGGAATGACGTCTTAAGTCATCACCCACGAATAATTCATGCTAGCCACCTTGCGTCGAGCCAACCTGTTTTGCGAGCTCCCCAGGCAGATCCTGCGCGGAAACTCCCGACGTTTCCATAATCTTCTGGACCACCGAGATCGCGCGTCGCCGGTGCCACTCCGGAGTGGACTCATCGAGGATGACTTTTGACAGGGGGGCGATGGCCGACTCAGAGGCGAAATGGGCGATGGCCTCCCTCAGGGCGTCCAGGGCGTCTGATCCGGCGGCGTCAGGCAGAAAGTCGATGAGCAGTTCGGGGACCACTTCTCGAACTGGTTCTCCAATCTCAATCAGCGCCAGGATGACCGATTCTTGCCACCGATCACTGGAGAAGTTCCACACTCTGGTTAATCCGGTGGTATCCTCTACGGTGGCGCCCCGGATGATCTCGAGAAGGCGGTCAATGAACTCCGGGTGGGACCTGGTCAAGCGGGCGATTTCTTTGTAGTAGCCCTTCTCGGCGGCACCGTGGAGTCCCAGATTAAAGAGCAGGCGGGGAAATAGAGGAGCTACCTCCTCGGCGGGCATGGCCCCGACCAAGCCCATGGCATCAGCGGAGGTGGCGCCATCGTTCAACCTCTCTTTTATAAAAGGATAGAGCTCCGAGGGCAGCTCGGCCATCTCGGCCAGAGTCTTCAGAGTATACTTCCACAACCCACAGGCCTTTCTTCCTCTATTCTTCTCCGCCCGAGCGATTTTTAGCAGCTCCGGGACCAGCTCTGGCTGCGCCGGAGCATAAGAACATAAGGACTTCACGGCCTCCATAGCGAGACGCTCTTCGGGGCGGGGCAAATCATCATAGGACTTTTTTGCCAGGACGGCGTCCAGGCTCTCGTGGTCCCCGGCGATCCTCACCAGCACCGGGACGAGCTCATCAGGGCGCTCCGGTCTTCTGGAGAGCAGGTGCAACGCCCAGTAGCGAGACGTCGGCCCATTTCGCTCATCGGCGGCGATATCGAAGAGCAGAGAAGCAAAGCCCTCGACGGCTGGCTCGCGCTCATTGAGATCGCGCTCATTGAGATAGGAGAGGGCTTCCTTACGGGCATCGGGAGCAACGCGATGATCTCGAGCCAACTCTATGAGCGACGAATCAAGTCCCGGGGGAGGCTCGCCCAACCCGTCAAAGAGCTTGATGGCGGCGCCCCCCCAACGGAGCAGATTCGCACCATCGCCGACAGAAGGCGTGTCGGCTCGAAGGCGCTGCTCCATGGCGTCGAGTATGACGGGGGCGAGCACATCAGCCAGGTCGCTCCATTTTCTCTTTAGCAACATCAGAGCGCTGGACATCAGTCTGTGGTCTTGCGCCGGCGAACGGGCAAAAACCTCCTTGAATATGGCGAGCATCCTCGCTGAATCGTTTAGCCTCTCCGAGAGCATTCCCAGAGCTTTGCCACGGTTATAGGACTTCTCGTTGAGAACCATTGACACCAGGACCTCCTCGATCTCCTCGGTTGGCTCGTCGAGCGAACCAAGGAGCATTGCCGCCGATGGGCCCCAGTAGCAATGGACCATTCCGTGGAAGCGATTGCTGGGTTTATCCACCACATCAGCGCGTCGAATGGCACCGCAAATCGCCGCGATCAGCTCTTCATATACTGGGCCACGGAAGACATCGGAGAGCACCTTGTCCTGGCCGCAGACATCTAATCGCAGCGACTCCAATGCCTGTTCTTTCAACAAAAATTCTTCGTAACGAGTGCTGGAACGATTCAAGATCTCAAGGGCGACGGAAGCGATGGCGTTGTATTCTTTGTCCAGTTTTCCGAGCGCCCGCAGGGCATTCTTTCGCAGATCCGGCCCCTTCTCACCGAGCGGTTCGGGGCTGGAAGCGATCTTTATGAGGGCAGGAAGAGACTCGTCACAATTCGAGCCCACGTACTGGAGCGCCGAGAGCGCCTCATTGACGCGCACATTCGATGCCCGGCCCTGCTGGACGATCCGAAGCAAGGCGTCAATGACGGGGGGCGAAACGTATTTGAGCTCGTGGCGGATCGTCGATATGGCTTGTTCAAATTTGTGCTCATCCTCGCCATCGAGGGAGGCGATGAGGTGCTCATCATCGTGGCGCTCCTGCTCACTGGACAGATGGGACAACACCAAATGGAGCGATGGGTGCGACCGATTTGCAAGCACCTCGATCGGATCGGCGTCGTCGGCGAGGCGAATGAATCTCGGATTAGACGGCCGAGGGTCCTGTAGATCGAGGAGCAGCGAATAATTTCCCCCGTCCATACGACCGATCTTCAAGAGTCGCTCTTCCTCCGCATCTGGCGTGTCCATGCACGCCTGCCGGGGCCGAAAGAGGCGGTATTCATCAAGAAATTCGAGGGACCAATAATTTTGGCCGCCCGGCACCCTTCCGGCCAGGAACCCTTTAGGCCAGGTGATATCCTCGATAAATTGGCGATAGGCCTCGGGGATGGTGTAGGATCGGGCTCCAGAGGAAATGATTCGCGGTTCGGGAGGCTCCTGGGGGGAGGCGATGGTACATCCCAGGCGCTTCAATTGCTCCAGGATTTGCGGGAGAAGGCGCTCGCCGGAGTAATCGCGCATATCTACGTCGCTGGTGTTCATGGGAGATTTACGAGCTCGCGGCTGCGATAACAAAATCTTATCGGCTCCGCTAGTCTAGAGTTTCGCCATTTTGTGGGAGAGGCATGGTCAGAATAGATGAATTCGGTTTGTGTAGCGAGACGGCACGATGCTCTTCGGGAGCGCGTCCTGCCAGGGCGCACAAGCGAGGTTCGTCGGGGTCGTGTAGTTCGACCCCGCGAATCTCGCACCGATGTGGCACAACCCCAATTGCAAGTGTGAGCAGTTTTCGTCGAGCCGCTTCGACACTGGCTCGGCGAAAAGTATCGACATCGTCAAACTTCGAAGCGGGGCGCAGTAATAAGAGAGACACGTGACGCCGTCTGCTGATGCCACAACCGTCGAGGATTGAGTGACCGCCGCGGGGCCGAACTACAAGGCCCCGACGGCGGTCACGAATGCGCCCTGGCAGGACGCGCTCCCAAGACTATCGTGCCGCATTTCCCTGGGGAGTGAACCAGTCGTTCTCCGTCATCGAGCCTTGGAAAAATGGCGAAACTCTAGGCTAGCGCTGGCCCCCGGAAATCCGTAGGCAGCGAGCGACGTTTTGTGGTGTGCGACGTCGGTGACCCCGGGCTCCTTGAACAACAGTCGGTCGGGGCTACGAAAGAAGCGGACGGGATTGTGGAGGTATGCGGGGGGCGGTCGACGGTGTTGGGTGTGCGACGGCCACATCCATCTCCGAACGTACATCGCCCTCCCCACAGCAACCACCAAACGCACATTGCTTCTGACGTAGCCCCGGCCGACCGAGCGTAGCGAGGGAGTCCGGGGTTGTGACGCCGCATACCAAGGTCCTCCAAAACTCCGACCCCCGACTTCTGATTTCTTTCTTTGTAAAAAGCGCGCCCGGCAGGATTCGAACCTGCGACCTACGGATTCGAAGTCCGGCGCTCTATCCAGCTGAGCTACGGGCGCTTGCTAGGTTTCTGCGTTTTTACCGTCCGAGGTTCTTACCCTTCTTCTTACCCCTTGGCGGTCTATTAAACCGGGATTGGGCATTGGAGGGTTACTCGGACAACGCCGAAACCGGGGCGGTTATGCCACTCATTACCGATTCTATCAAGTCCTTTTTTGTTTCCGGTGTCTGATGGTGATAGTGACCAATCATTTGGTCGCTGTGACCCGTCAACGACTTCACGACGGTGGTTGAGATTCCGATGGCAAGGGCCTGCGTGACAAACGACCGTCGTAGATCGTGCATCGTGATTCGGGGGATACCCACAATCTTGCAGACACGGGTATAGGCCTTATTGATGCTCGTATTGTAGACCCGTAGGCCCTCGTACTCCATCTCATCGGGATCGCCGATGCAAGGGAAGACCCAGCCCGTCTCGTATCCCTTGGGGTTCTCTTCTTTCAAGCGGGTCTTGTGGGCCTCCAAAACGCCTTGAAAAGGCTCCAGTGGTATAGTGAGCACATGACCTGTCTTACTCCCGTCCTTGATCTCTCCGTGGCTCTGAGAGCGTCTGTACCAAAGCACTCCGGTTCCTTCGTCAATATCTTCCCACCGAAGGGCCGAAAGTGTGCCCCACCGTTGGCCGGTATACAGCGCAAGGTAGGTGAGAGCGTAATACTGGGGATATTCTCTCTCAACCCCTTCGAGGAAAAGGTTAGCTTCCTCCGTGGTAAGTGCTCGGCCACGCTTCTTCTTCGGTTTCGGAAATCGCTGAAGATCCCGTGCAGAGTGCGCTACGCCTACACGGCGGCTACACCATCCCACATACATCTTCAGGATGCGTAGCCACTTATTGCACGTCGCCGGGCTGTGTGTCTCCGGGGTGATATGGTCCCGATGCCACTTCAACCGGAGGTCTTGGAAATCTCGAAGATTGGTCTCCCTAACCAACCAGTTTCCAATCTCCGGGATCACCCGCTGACTCAAGAC
>SLPW01000359.1 GCA_007131755.1 Myxococcales bacterium
CCGCGGAGCAATTTGCCCGCGGCCGGGTTTTTTGTCGATGCATAGAAAGGGACGTCACACCTGGCGACATCCCTTCCACGAGCCGTCAGTTCGCCTCTTCGAACTCGGCGTCGATGATGTCGTCGTCATCGTCATCGGAGTCCGAATCGGCCGCTTCGGGGTTAACCGTGGAGCCCGGCTGTGGTCCCGCCTGGGGTCCGCCGGCGGCCTCGTACATCTTCTGGGCCGCCTCGTGCATCATCGTCTCCAATTCGGTGACGATGGACTCCATGGTTTCGTAGTCGTAGTCGTCGACGGCTTTTCGCAACTCGTCGATCTTGGTGGTCAGCGCCTCCTTCTGATCGTCGGGAAGCTTGTCTCCCGCGTCCTTCAGGGTCTGATCGGCGGAGTGGACCATGGCCTCGGCCTTGTTGCGAAGCTCGGCCTGATCGCGCTTTTTCTTGTCCTCCTCGCGATGCTTCTCGGCCTCCTTGACCAACTCTTCGACTTCCTCGTCGGCCAGACCGCCCGAAGACTCGATGCGAATCTTCTGCTCCTTGCCGGTGGCCTTGTCCTTGGCCGAGACGTGGACGATGCCGTTGGCGTCGATATCGAAGGTCACCTCGATCTGAGGAACTCCGCGCGGGGCCGGGGGAATCCCGTCCAGATTGAATTTGCCCAGCGTTCGGTTGTCCCCGGCCATGGGACGTTCTCCTTGAAGGACATGCACCGTCACCGAGGTCTGATTGTCCGTGGCTGTGCTGAAGATCTCGCTCTTCTTGGTGGGGATCGTCGTATTGCGCGGGATCAGCGCCGTCATCACCCCTCCCTGGGTTTCAATTCCCAGCGACAGGGGTGTGACGTCCAGCAGCAACACATCTCCCACGTCGCCGCTGAGGACACCGGCCTGAACGGCCGCTCCTCGAGCGACCACTTCATCGGGGTTGACCCCCTTGTGAGGCTCCTTGCCGAAGAACTCCGTGACCTTCTGCTGCACCAGGGGAATCCTGGTGGAGCCACCGACGAGGATCACCTCATCGATATCGGAAGGGCTTGCGCTGACGTCGTCCAGCGCCTGCTGGCAGGGCTTGAGGGTTCTCTCGATGATGGGCCCGATCATCGACTCCAGCTTTGCCCGACTCAACTTCTGGTTGAGGTGCTTCGGTCCGCTGTCGTCGGCGGTCAAGAAGGGAAGATTGATCTCCGTCTCCAGTACGCTGGACAGATCGATCTTGGCCTTCTCTGCCGCTTCCTTGAGCCGCTGGAGGACCATCTTGTCCTCCGAGACGTCGATGCCCGTGTCGTTTTTGAACTCCTCGATGAGCCAGTCGATGATCACTCCGTCGACGTCGTCCCCTCCAAGATGGGTATCGCCGTTGGTGCTGCGCACCTCGATGACGTTTTCTCCCACCTCCAAAATGGAGATATCGAAGGTTCCGCCCCCGAAGTCATAGACCGCCACCAATTCTTCTTCTTTTTTGTCCAACCCGTACGCCAGCGCCGCCGCCGTGGGCTCGTTGACGATGCGCTTGACCTCCAGGCCGGCGATGCGTCCGGCGTCCTTGGTGGCCTGACGCTGCGAGTCGTTGAAGTAGGCCGGCACGGTGATCACCGCCTCCGTGACCTCTTCTCCCAGATAGCTCTCGGCAGCCTGCTTTAGCTTCATCAAGATTCTCGACGAGATCTCCGGCGGGCTCAGCCGCTTGTCGCGAATCTCAATGTGGGCATCGCCGTTGTCCGCCTCCACCACATTATAGGGCACTCGCCTTTTGTCGCCTTCCAGCTCCGCAAAGGTCTGTCCCATAAAGCGTTTGACGGAAAATACCGTATTTTCCGGGTTCGTAATGGCCTGATTCTTCGCGACCCGGCCCACCAGCACGTCACCTTTGTCATCGAAGGCCACCACCGACGGCGTCGTTCGAGCCCCTTCCTGGTTGGGAATGACTTTGGGCTCGTTGCCCTCCATAACGGCGACCACCGAATTCGTGGTTCCCAGATCGATTCCAATCATCTTACCCATTGTACCCCTTCTCCTTCTCGAGTCTCATCTTTGTCATATGGTTTACATCCCGGCCGGCGCCGACTCGATACGGCCGCCTGCGGCGATGCATCAACGCGGTTCTCGACGCCAAGTTGTAGACACGCCTTTTTTCGCGGCAAGGCCGCCTTCGACAAAAAAGGCGTGTCTACTCTGCGGCCGCCGCTTCTTTTGCGCTATCGCTGGCTGCGGAGTCCTTCGACGACCCTGTGTCAGCGCCGGTGGATGACGCGCTCGACGACTTTCCGTATCCGTCGTCGAACCATCCCCCTCCTTTCAGTGCAAAATTCGACCGCGACACCAGCCGGCGCACCCCGGCCTGACCACAGTCGGGACAGGTTTCGGGATCGGGATCGGAGAACCGCTGAATCTCTTCGAATTGATGCCCGCAATCGACGCATCGGTACTCATAAATCGGCATAACGACCACCTCCATCGAGCCCGTCTCCCTTTCACAACGGAGACCGGGCCTCAACGTGGACTTCTTCATATTCCTCTTTGACTTCGCCTTGTCGGACCCGTGGCACAGCCGGGCTGTCCGTAGGGACCGATGACGACGGATGGTTGTCCTGCCGCCGTCAAGGCGCGCCCAACCTATACGCCCGTCGCCGCTCGTCAAGCCCCGCTGTGATTTCCCCTCTGCTCACGGCCCCTTGCGATCAACCGATGACCAGCCAAAACCAGTCCATCCCGTCGCCGATGGCCGGCACCGCCAGGCGCAGATAATAGAGGGCAAGCCCCAGAAATACCGCGCCGAAGACCATCTTCACCGCCTCCATCCAGCCCCCGGATCGCGGCAACCTGTGCAAGAGTGACGAAAAGGTCCCCAGCACCAAAAACAACAACCCCATCCCCACGGCGAATACGGTCAACAACAACCACCCCAACACCAGATCTCCCTGCTCGGCCACATATAATAAGATTCCCGCCACCACCGGTCCCACACAGGGAGCTGCGATCAATCCCGCCACAAGCCCCATGGCAAACGCCCCGCCATGGCCTGCTCCCCCCACCTCGTGGAGCCGCTTTTGCAGTCCCTCGGGGAGTTGAAAGGAGTATACCCCCAGACAACCCAGCGCCAGGACCACGAACAACAGGGCGATGGCCGCCTGCAGCCACAGATTCTGTAAAAACCCGCCGAACACTCCGCCCACCGACGCCGCCACCACACCCAGTACGGAATAGGTGGCCACGATCCCACCCACATAGCTGAGGCTCAACAAAAACCCCTCACGCCGCGTCGACGCCTCCCTGGCCCCCAACACCCCGATGGTGATTGGAATCAACGGATAGACGCAGGGCGTAAGACTGGCCAGCACTCCCGCTCCGAAGACCAACAGCAACAACACCCACCATCCCCTCTCTCCCAGCGTCGTCTCCACCCATCCGCCCCCCTCTTCTTCTTCTCCCGCCAGCGCCCGGTCCAGGCGGAGGTGGAATTCGTCTACGTCCACCTTGCCATCGAAGCTCGGCCCCTCCAGAAAGGTGCCGTCTACGGTCTCAAAGGCCACGCGCGGCAGGCCCACCACCTGAAATCGACTCACCGCATATGCCGCATCCTCGGAGTCTACCTGATCGTCATAGTCGATCTTGACGGCCACGAACTCCTCTTCCAGACGCGGTCGCACCTCGGGGTGAGAGAAAACCTCGGCCTCCAATTCCTGACATGCCGTACACCAATCGGCCGTAAAATCGATCATCAGCGGCCGATCCGTGGCCTCGGCGATCTGACGCCCCTCCTCATAGGAGGTCACCCAGTCCACCGTCTGCCCCCCGGGCGGAGCTTCCGTAAGCCCGTACAGTCCGCCGAAGAATCCCAGGGCCATCAACGCCACCCCCAGCGCTCCCCGCAGCTTCTGGAAGGCGCTCTTCTGTGTCTCCGCCCTGCGTACCCCCAATAAGACCAGACCGAACAAGACGAGCCCTGCGCTGGTCAACACCAGAGGAGCACGCGCTGCCGGCACAACCGTCGCGTCGCCGGCCAAGCCCACCGCAGGAATCGCGACCAGGACCATCGCCGCCGCCAGGGCAGCGACGAAAACCCTACGCCCTGCCCCGCCGGTGATTTGACTGTACCGCTGTGCCTTCATCGATCCTCGCCACTTGATTCATCCCGTTGACCATCGTTTTCACGGCGTATGCACTCTGCGTCCGGGCTCGCCACAAGCGCCTACAAAACAGCACCTGTGGCCCCGATATTTCGCCTCCTCGACGGCGCCCCCACTTAACGTTGAGCATTGCCACGATGCCGCCATCGGTCAATGCCGATCGCTCGACGCCGCGAGACCTCGTCGAGTCTCGCGGCGTCGCAGCAGTGGTTCAACACCAATCCCCATCCATCCACAACCCATTTTTGTCAGTAGATCACCAGATCGTCGTCATCCGACGCGCTGGTCGTCGGCGTCGGACGCGACGCCGGCCTCTCCTCGCGAGCCGGCTCACTGGGTCTCGGATCGGGTCGGGTCTCCGCCACTTCCTCATCCTCCTCCTCTTCTTCTAAGAGAGCGACGTCCTCGCCCAGCCCTCCGATGAGCGCGTCCGCCGCACTCTGTCGCCGCCCCTCCGACGGACCCGTCACCGCCTCGACTCGCTGAGAATAGGCAGACGGCCCTTCCTCTTCCTCCTGGTGATTGCCGCCGAACTCTCGCCCCTCGCTGCTCCACCGCTGCACCCGCTGCCGATCGCTGAAGGTCATGGTAAACGTGCCGAAATACTCGCGTTGGTCATCGACCCTCAACTTGAACTCACCGTCCTCCCAGGTCACCTGCCTCAACTCATCGCCATCGTAATCTCTCGACGCCGGCTCTCCGTATTCTTGCTGGACCCGGTTGACGAAGGCCTCAAAGCCGATATTGGCAACATGATCGGTATCGTAGGCCACGGTCAATTTGTAGAATTCTCCGTCCAAAAAGAAATAAAACCGCTGAGCCACCCGATCGCGCACTCTGAGCAGGGACTCCCCGTTATTGGACGTAAACTCACCGGAGACCACGCTCATGTGGTAGTCCGTGCGCCGACCTTCGAGTTCGTAATAGGAGTCCTCGACACGACGCAGCCGGTCCAGCGTCTGCTGGCGAGCGCGCTGAAGCGCACCGGGGTTGCCCTGAAATTGGGGATCGTTGCGCACTGCATCGAGCTTCGCTGCGCGCAGCTTCTCCAGCACCGTATCGCGGTCGTCACCCCACTCGACCTCACCGAGCACACTGCCCAGGTCCGCCATCGCTACCTGCGGTGCGAGGACCAGGCTCAACATCAAGCATCCCGCAACAGCCGAAACCAATAATCGCATGTCCTTATCTCCCGTAGATTGCGCCGCAACTTCCCGTTGGCGTCCATATCGTCGTCTTCTCCCTCCCGTAACGCTAGCAGATGGTTCGACGAGCAACAATTGCCACATATTCACATTGCACAAATATACGAAACCCCGCTGCTGCCTTTCGGCAATCAGCGGGGTTTCGATCGGTCTCAGGTAGAACGCTCTGTTGCTTATGCGTCGGCGTCTTCGCCACGCTCCGCAAGGGCTGCCCGTCGGCTCAACTTGATCTTGCCCGATCGGTTGTCCACGTTGAGCACCTTCACCAGGCACTCATCGCCTTCTTTGAGTACGTCCTCTACTTTGTCGACCCGTCCTTCCGTAAGCTCCGAGATATGACAGAGCCCGTCCGTCTCGGGGAGGATCTCGATGAACGCTCCGAAGTCGACCACCGTCTTGACCGTGCCCAGATAAATCTGGCCCACCTCGGGCTTCTCCGTCAGTCCCTCGATGATCTCGATGGCCTGCTGGGCGCCTTCGGCGTCCGTGGAGGCAATCAACACCGTTCCATCGTCCTCGATGTTGACCGTCGTCCCCGTCGTCTCTTGGATGGCGCGGATCGTCTTGCCGCCGGAGCCGATGATGGTTCCGATCTCGGAGGTCGGAATTTGGATGGTCTCGATGCGCGGGGCGTTGGGAGACAGGTCTTTTCGCGGCGCTGACAGCGCTTCGTTCATGACCTCCATGATATGCATCCGTCCTTCTCGTGCCTGCTCGAGGGCCTCCGACATCAGCTCCTTGGACACCCCTTTAATCTTGGTGTCGAGCTGGAAGGCGGTGATGCCCTTTTCCGTTCCGCAGACCTTGAAATCCATATCACCCATATGGTCTTCATCGCCCAGGATATCACTGAGGACGACCACATCGTCGCCTTCCTTGATCAGCCCCATGGCGATTCCCGTGGTGGCAAAGTTGAGGGGCACTCCGGCGTCCATCATGGCCAGGCTTCCGCCACAGACGGCGGCCATCGAGCTCGAGCCGTTGGACTCCAGCGTGTCACTGACCACGCGAATGGTATAGGGGAATTCCTCTTTCTGATCCGGAAGTGCCGGCTTCAGCGCTCGCTCGGCGAGCATTCCGTGACCCAACTCTCGACGCGAGGTTCCGCGAAGGGGCTTGGCTTCCCCGACGCAAAAGGGCGGGAAATTATAGTGAAGCATAAACTCCTTGGAGAAGTCTCCCTCCAGGGTGTCCATGCGCTTTGCGTCGCGCTCCGTTCCCAGAGTGCAGGTCACCAGGGCCTGAGTCTCTCCGCGGGTGAACAGCGCCGACCCATGGGCCTTGGGCACCAGTCCCACCTCACAGGTCACATCCCGGACTTCCTCCGGCTTTCGACCGTCGATGCGAATGCCTGTGTCCACGACGTTCTTTCGAATCGCCTCTTTCTTTAGCTCATTGAAGGCGCTCTTCAGCTCGTCTTCGCGCTCCGTATACGTCTCGCTGAGCGCGGCCACCGCTTCATCGCGAAGCTCGTCGAGGGCTCCGTAGCGCTCCAGCTTGTCCGCAATGCGAACCGCCGACTGCAACTTGTCGTCGATCTGCTTTTGCACGGCGGCGACCAGAGCTTCGTCGCGCTCCGGCGCCTCGAAGTCCATGGGCTCCCTGCCCACCTCTTGGGCCAGCTTATGCTGCAGCGCCAGAACGTCCTGCACCGACTCGCGGCCAAACTCCAGGGCCTCCACAATCTCGGCCTCCGGCACCTCCTGCGCCTTTCCTTCCACCATCACGATGGACTTGTCGCGCACGGCCATTACCAGATCCAGATCCGACTCTTCTCGCTGCTCGAAGGTAGGATGGGCGACGAATTCGCCGTCGATCCGTCCCACGCGCACTCCCGCCACGGGCCCATTCCAGGGAATATCGCTGATCATCAGCGCCGCCGACGCTCCAGTGACGGCCAGAATATCCGTGTCGTAGATCTTGTCCGCCGACAACACCCAAGCGATGAGCTGGGTATTATTCATATAGCCATCTGGAAATAGGGGTCGCATCGGGCGGTCGATGAGCCGGCTCGTCTTCGTGGCCTTCGCTCCCGGCTTGCCCTCGCGCTTGAAATAGCCTCCCGGAATCGCTCCTGCAGCCCAGAAATTCTCCACATAATCACAGATCAGCGGAAAGAACGGCAGATCCGGGCGCAGCCCGCCTGCCGTGGCCGTGCACAGCACCATGCAATCACCGAATTGCACGACCACCGATCCGTTGGCCTGCCGGGCCATTCGACCGGTCTCCAAAATGAGTTCTTTGTCGCCGAATTTGGCGCCTTCTCTGACAATCGCCATTCTCTGTCCTCTCTTCTTCAATTTCGTTGATTAGGGTCCGTCGCTCTCGGCGGCACGTACCCGTCTTGGATGTACTTCTGCATCCTACCCGCCGACCTTCTCCATTCGCTGATCCCACTCCCAACGAGCGGTACCCACGAAAAGAAAGAATACGTCTGGCGGCAGTCTTGGACTCGACGATCCCCGTCGGCGCCTTCGCAATCGCGTAGCATGTACTCCGCCTCGCCAGGACTGTCGTGCTGGCGCTGCCGATTACAGGCTACCCCTTGCTCGTCGCCACCTTCGGCGTATCGTCAAGCGCTCCGAGTTCGGACCTCCGGGGGATGCATCTTTCGCATCCCGACACCTCAACGTGCCGGAATGCGAAAACCTTCCTATTTTCTCAAACCGAGCGCTTTGATCAGGACGCGATAACGCTCCACGTCCTTTTTCTTGAGGTAATTCAACAGGCTGCGACGCTTTCCGACCATCTTCAACAGACCTCGGCGCGACTGGTGATCCTTTTTATGGTCCGAGAAATGTCCCTGAAGTTCGTTGATGCGCTCCGTCAAAAGAGCCACCTGAACTTCCGGGCTTCCCGTATCACCGTCTCCTCGTTGAAATTTCTCGATGATTTCCGCTTTTCGATCCGGATGCAAAGCCATGGGGTTTTCCTTTTTGCTAAAAGTAACTGTGGTAACCGGTGCTCCGGTACATAAAAAACCCCGGAAACTCACCCATGGAGAGTCGCTCCGAGGCCGCTTGCAGGGCGGGACCGTAGTGGTGGTGGCACCCAAAGTCAAGGTCTTCGAACGGTCCTGATGGCAGGTTGTCACGGCCCTGTGGAGGGCGGAGGCTGCCCCGAGTCTTCGACCTCGAAGATGCGCACCCCGAAGGTGCCGCAACGGCGTTGATCGCGCCAGAACGTCCAGTGGATATAGATCTTTCCGTCGGCGCTGACGATCGACGGCGGTGGATCGGAGACGTCTTCGATCTCGCGAGAGATCCGCAACGCCTCGGCGTCGAACATATCGCTTCCCGACGGCTGGACCCTCACGACCTCCACCACCTCCTGCGCCTCGGCGTCGATGACGATCTCCACCACCGTCACCAGGCTCATGTCGTTGAGCTCGTGACCTCTCGAAAAATTGCGAGAGACACGGGGGATGAAGCGCTCCGCCCAGCGAGCGTGGATGCTGCGATGCATCCGGGCGATATAACTTGCGTGGGCCGCCGCCGTGGCGTTGACCGAGGTGTGATTTCCCGGCTGCACGTGGGGGATGAAATTCTCCAGCGCGGCCCGCATGGCCTCTTCATTTTCGCGCCAATTCGACAAGAGCTGCCGCCCCGATCGGGAGCGCTCCTGAGAAGCCCGCGACTCCATCGCTTCGTCTCCTCCCAACACTTCGTCGGCCCGGGCCCGATCGCTGCCGAAGAGCGCCTCTCGTTGCTGCTCCTCGTCCATCACCTCCGCCTCGGCGTCACTGTCGTCGACGAACATCTCGGCTGGATCGCGATACTCCCTTGCCGGCTCCTGCTCGGCCACCGCCTCCTCTTCGTCGACGGCCTCCGAATCATCCTCCGCTTCCTCTTCGGCGATCTCCTCGTCGTCGGCCCACTCTTCGGCCTCCAGCGCGGCGTCATCGGGCTCGTCCATCCGATCCGGATCGACCAGATCCGGGATCTCCGGCTCCTCCTCGACCATCTCCATCGCCAACTCCCGCGGCGTATCGGCCTCCTGCTCGAGCGCCTCCGGATCCTTCTCGGGCTCCACATCCTCCAGGGTCGTCGTCTCGGCCACTGTCTCCTCGTCGGTCCGATGGGCCTCATCGGAGATATGATCGGCCTCCTCCGGTTCCTCTTCGGCATCCGTATGCTGATCGACGGCATAGCGATCCAACGGCTGTTCCTGCGGAAATTCCTCGTCGATCTCCTCTTCGTCTTCCTCCTCGTCGAGCTCTTCTTCTTCCTCCTCTTCCGGTTGCTCCCGTTCCTCCTCGAGAGCCTCCTCCTCCGGTCTTAGCTCCGACAACAGCTCCACCCCTTCTTCTAACTCCTCCTCCGTGTCATCCACTTCGGCCGACGTCGCCAGGGCCTCCTCTTCGAGGACGACCTCCATGGACGCCTCTTCTTCCTCCACTTCCTTTTCGTAATTTCGGGGCCAATCGGAAAACCACACCACCAGGGCCGCCCCCACCAACAACAGGTGGATCGCTCCCGAAACAGCGGCCCCGATCCACATATCCGATTCTGTGCGTCGACCTTCCATCTTCATCTTGTCATGATTGCGGTCCGGCGGTACAAACCGAACGGTGCCCTTTCGGCGCCGGCGTTCCTTGCGAGGAACCCCACGACGACAAACCTGCCCTTTCCGCGGAGACGCTGACTCTGTGCGACAACAACGTCAAACTGCACTTCTCTTCCGATCCTTTTGCTCTCGCACGTTCTGGTTGATCCTCTTCGTGGCCATCGCCGCACTCCTCACAGGATGTGAACCCCAGATCGGCGACCGCTGCGGCGACTCCGCCGACTGTGCGTCGGGCGCGACCTGTGACCGCACCGTAGAAGGCGGCTTCTGTACCATTGAAGACTGCCGCCCCGGTGACTGCCCCTCGGAGGCCGTTTGTATTGAATTTGCACGCCACGAGTCTTTTTGCATGCGCAGTTGCGATGACGACGACGATTGCCGCCGCGACCACGTATGCATCGACGATGGACAAGAGCACCCGTACTGCTTCGCCGCCGACGGCTGAGACTCCCTCCTGGCTCATGTGCTAGCGCCGGCCGGTCCGCTTCAGATAAGCCACCACCTCTTTGAAGATCCCGTGCCATATCGCCAGCTCCCGCCTGTCGAGTCCGGCCCGCAAGAAGACGCTGCGAATGCTTCGCATGATGTGTTCGTTCGTCTCGGTCTTAAAAAACTCGATCGCCCCCAGCGCCTCTTCTGCCTGATCGAACATTCGCTCCAACCCCGCCATGGGCGCCGGATCGAATTCCGACTCGGGTCTTACCTCGTCGAGGGCCACCTTCTCGGTGTCGATCCCCTGGGCCAGGCGCGAGATCTCCCAGCATGTCAACGTCACGGCTTGTCCGAGATTCATGGAACTATACGCGGGATCGGTGGGGATGGTCACCGCCGCATGGCACCGATCGACGACCTCATTGGGAAGACCGCTGTCCTCACGACCAAATAATAAACCCACCGGCCCCTGCTCCGTCGTCTTCACCACCTCTGTGGCCGCCTGTCTCGGATCGAGCACTCGCCAATTCGCCGCCCGTCGCCGCGCCGTCAGCCCCAGGGTTAGGACACAGTCCGCCACGGCATCGTCGACGGACTCAAAAATCTCCACCTGGTCGATGAACTCCTCACAGCGCGGGGCGCTGATGGCGATCCGCTTCGGATCGGCTCCTGCTGGCCGCACAAGCCTCAGCGTAGAAAGGCCGAAATTGCGCATCGCTCGCACTGCGGTCCCAATATTGATCTCGTCCTGTGGTTCCACCAGGATCAGCGCCACGTTCTTCAGGCAATCTTCGTCCATCTCGCCATTCCCGTTGCCAGGCCCATCCAAGACAAAGGCCCGCTCATCGCTGTGAGCGGGCCCATCCCATCGAACTCACTGTCTCGATCGTTCAGGAATCCTTGTGCCGCTTCGGATTGCGCAAAAACGTCGGCACGTCGATCTCCTCCTCCTCATCGGCGCTCAACCCACCTCCGTTGGGGGTGGCGTCGGGACGCGATCGAATGAAGGAAGCTCGTCGCTCCTTCTGCGACTCGCCACGACCAGCCCCCCTTTCGGCGGGCTCGAAGCGTCCCGTCTGGGATCCACTGGCTGCCGGCTGTTGATGCGTCGGCTCCTGCTCCTGAGGCACGGGAGTGTTCGCCTGCGTCTCGCGACGCCCCCCGGATCGACTCCGTCCGCGCGTTGCCTGCTCACGGCTCCTTCGCATCTCACTGAACCCCGACGCCTGTGCCGCTGCACGGGGGCGATCGAAGCCGGTGGCGATGACCGTCACCATCAATTCGTCTCGCATATCCTCTTCGATCACATTTCCGAAGATGATGTGCGCGTCTTCGTGGGCCGCACCCTCGATGAGGCTCATCGCCTCGTTGATCTCGTTGAGGGTCATGTCCACCCCACCGGTGACATTGATCAGGATTCCCGTGGCGCCCTCGATGGAGACGTCTTCCAGTAGCGGCGACGAGATCGCCATCTCCGCGGCCTCCATTGCTCGCGACGGACCCGAGGCTCGCCCCGTTCCCATCAGCGCCATTCCCTTATCGGTCATGATGGTACGCACGTCGGCGAAGTCTACGTTCACCAATCCGCGCACCGTGATCAGATCCGAGATCCCCTGAACGGCATGGAGCAAGACCTCGTCGGCCTTCTTGAAGGCCTCCAGGATCGTCGTCTGTTCGCCGGCGATGGCCAACAGGCGCTGATTCGGAATCGTGATCAGCGTGTCCACGGCACCGCTGAGATTCTCGATCCCCTCTTCGGCCTGCCTTCTTCGGCGCCGCCCCTCGAATTGAAAGGGCTTCGTCACCACCCCTACCGTCAGCGCGCCCTGATCGCGGGCCACACTGGCGATGATCGGCGCCGCACCGGTTCCGGTGCCTCCGCCCATTCCCGCCGTGACGAACACCATATCCGCCCCTGACAGGGCTTCGGCGATCCTCGTCTGGTCCTCCAGCGCCGAATCACGACCGATCTCCGGATTCGCTCCGGCTCCCAGGCCGTTCGTCAGCGCCCCTCCGAGTTGAATCTTCAGCGGCGCCAGATTCGTCTCCAGCGCCTGCAGGTCTGTATTGGCGGCGATGAACTCCACACTGGAGATTCCCTCGGTGATCATGGTGTTGATGGCGTTTCCACCACCCCCGCCCACGCCGATCACCTTGATATTGGCCGCCTGGGGAACTTCGGCGTCGTCAAACTCGAGCATACCGTTTTACCCTGTACTACGTAGTTGAAATGGACTTCTTCGACGGTGCGCGGCCCTACCGGTGGCGATAATAGGTCTATTGAATACGACCTCGCAAGGCAGGGGGACACTCTTCAACTCTTCTGCGTTCGATTCCTCCGTTACGGCGACGCTATCACCCCCCGGCGGGGGCATCAAGACTGCACCGTACTTCCAACGCCCGAACAAAACCGATCCCCGCCGGACGCCATTCCTTCGCCGAAGGCTCCAGGACTCAAAACATCGCCGAGACCCACTCTCGCATCCGGCCCATCAGCCGCCCGTACATACCTTGAGTCTCCTCCTCGAACAACGTCCGTTCTTCTGCCGTGGCTCCGTACTCCACAAGTCCCACGCCGGTGGCGAATTTGGGATTGCGGACCACATCCACCAATCCCCCGACATCGCGCGGCATTCCACGCCGCACGGGCATTCCCAGCACCTCCCCGGCCAGCTCCGGCATATTGTCCAAGATCGTGGTTCCTCCCGTAATCACCACTCCGCCGGCGATCAGATCCTCACAGCCCGAGTCCTCGAGTTCGCGAGCCACGTAGGCGAAGATCTCCTCCACTCTGGGCTCCACGATCTCGCTCAGGATCTGACGGCTCAAGATCCGCGGCGGACGTCCTCCCACCGACGGCACCTCGATCGTCTCCTCGGCGCTGACCCGACGGGTCAAGGCACAGCCGAAGCGCTGTTTGATTCGCTCCGCTTCTGCCATCGGCGTTCTCAGCCCCACGGCGATATCGTTCGTCAAATGATTGCCTCCCAGCGACAGCACCGCCGTGTGGACCAGACTGCCCTGGTTGTACACGGCGATATCCGTCGTGCCGCCGCCGATATCGACGACGGCCACACCCAACTCCTTCTCATCCTCCTCGAGCACCGCCTCGCTGCTGGCCAGCTGCTCCAGCACGATATCGGCGACCTGCAGTCCGCAGGACTCGGCACATTTGATGATATTCTCCACGCTCGTCACCGCCGCCGTCACCACGTGGACCTTGGCCTCCAGGCGCACGCCCGTCATCCCCAGTGGCTCCTTGATCCCGTCCTGATCGTCGATGATGTACTCCTGGGGAATGACGTGGAGGACCTGGCGGTCCATGGGGATCGCCACTGCCCGGGCCGCGTCCACCACCCGCGCAAGATCCCCCTGCTTGACCTCCTTATCCTTATTCACCGCCACGATCCCGTGGGAATTAAACCCCTGGATATGTCCTCCGGCGATCCCGGCATATACGGTGTTGACCTCACATCCGGCCATCAACTCCGCTTCCTCCACGGCCTTGCGAATTGAATTGATAGTGGCGTCGATATTGATCACCACTCCCTTTCGCAGTCCCCGTGACGGGTGGGAACCGATTCCGATGATATCGATCCCGTCTGCCGTGACCTCTCCAATGATGCAGGCGATCTTCGTCGTCCCGATATCGAGACCCGCAATAATTTCACTTCCTCGTTCCATCCTCTACCTTCCTTGGTATCGGCACATCGATCACTCTCGATGCTTCGTTACTCTGCAATAGTCATGGTTATCCACTCCAGCCATTCCCGTCGATCCGTCGATCGCTCCTACCGTTCGACCACCTCGCCATTCCCTGGCTCAATGCGCTGTCCCACGGCGACGCGATCCAGATCACTTTCGTGATCAATCAATATATATGCCGCATCCACGCCTCGACGGACCAACGAGGCATGGACCACCTCCAACCGCTCCAGTCGCTCCTCCCAGCGACCCCACCCCAATCTGACCTCCGTCCCCCCCTCTCCGATCACCAACGTCATGCCCAACAGCTCGTCGACGTGCACCTCACTGATGGGATGGAGTTGTGAGAGCTCCGTCGCCTCATAGTGACGGATCACCTCCAGCGCCGACGCATAATTCTGCCTGCCCTGCTGCGTCTTCATCTCTGCCCGTGACAACCCGGTGATCAGTGGCTGTCTCCACAGGCTGTCGCTCCCCTGAGCTTCGCTCACCTCCAGAAAGACCTCTCCTGATGGGTCGACGAGCCACAGCCCGTCGTCCACCACGATGGCCCTCGGTTCGTATTCCACAATGCTGATGTAGAGGCGGTCGGGAAACCGGCGCTCCACCTCCACTTCGGCCACGAAGGGAAGGGTCGCCATCGTCATCTCCAGGTACTCGGAGCGCACGTTGAGAAGATTTTCTCCGGCCACCTCCTCGGCGGCCTCCAACAACGCCTCCTCCTCCAGATGGTGCAATCCCTCCACGTCGACATACCTCAACGCCAGGTAATCGCTCTCCATCAACTCCCCGTAGCCCCAGAATATCAGGATTGGAAGCCCCACGGCGACGACGAGCAGGGCCACAACGAAGCCGATGCGCTTCAGCCACTGCCTCATCACCTCTCGGCGCTCCAGGCGGCGCTGCTTCGGACTTCTCTTGCGTCGATTTTTACGGCGCGAACGTAACAATGCTCTTCCCTGAACTTCGACCTCCGCGTCCCTGCGGAAGTTACGTCACCACTTCTACCACTACTACTTACACATCTACTTCGACTCGAGATCTGCCGTCGCCAGCATGGCCTCGACAAAGTCCTCAAAGGCTACTCCTCGATGAGCCGCCAACTTCGGCACCAGGCTCGTCGCCGTCATGCCGGGAATCGTGTTGACCTCCAGCATCACCGCTTCATCGACCTCACCCTTGAAGTCGACCCGTACCACCCCTCGGCAGCCCAGCGACGACAACGCCGTCCTCGCCCACCGCACCAGAGGTTCACAGACCGCTTCGTCGGTCACAACCTCGTAGCCCGTATCTTTGCTCTCGTACTTCGCCTTATAATCATAAAACGTCTCTGCCGGCTCTACCTCGATCACTCCGAGCGCCTCGTCTTCGAAAAAGCCCACCGTATACTCCGGGCCCTCCACACAATTCTCGACGAGAACCCCGGACGACGGCGACGAGGTGACCCTTTCTCGAAGCGCTGCCAGCGCCTCGATGAACTCCTGGCGCTGGCGGCACAGATGCACGCCGACGCTGCTACCGCCGTCGTTGAGTTTCGCCACGACCGGATAGTCCAGCTTGTGCTCCACGGCGGCGGCACATTTCTCCGGGCTTTCGAGCTGCGCCGGATTGATCCACGTCCCCGGCGCCACCGGAACTCCCTGGCCGGCGCAGATCATCCTCGCCCGCCTCTTGTCCATCGCCAACGCCGACGCCAGCACCCCGCTTCCGGTATAGGGAATCTCCAGGCTCTCCAAAAATCCCTGCAAGACCCCTGATTCCCCACGCCCTCCATGCAGACCGAGCAACATCGCCGCCGGCCGATGGCTGACCACCTCTTCCAGATCCGAGGCGATATCGTAGACCGTCACGTCGTAGCCCCGTCCCTTCAGGGCCTTCTCAAAGGCCTCTCCCGTCTTCAGGCTGATCTCGCGCTCCAGAGAGGTCCCTCCCGTCGCAACTCCTACCGGCTTGCCCCGAAACCGCTCGATGTCCACCTTGTCAATCATCGCTACGTCCCAACTCGCGCTCGAGCTCTCCAAGCCTCTTCATTCCGTCGAATCCCACGAATTTCACCTCCGGGCGAAGATCGACCCCGAAGTCCCGGCGCACTCTGTGGCGGGCCAGGGCCATCAACCCCAGAAAATCCTCCGCCGTGGCCTCCGATTCGTTGATGAAGAAATTTCCATGTACCTCACTGATCCTCGCTCCCCCAATGGACTCGCCCTTCAGGCCCGCCTCTTCGATGAGACGCCCGGCGTAATCGCCTTCGGGATTTGCGAAGGTGCTTCCCACACTTGCCAACCGATAGGGCTGGGTTTGATTTCGCCGTTCCTTATCGTCCGCCATGCGCTGACGCGCTCCTTCCACGTCACCCTCTTCCACAGCGATGACCCCACCCACCACCACAGACCCTTCGGGAAGCCTTGCTTTTCGATAGCTCATCGAAAGCTCGGCGGGTGTCCACCTCTCAATATGCCAGCACCCCTGCTGCTTATCGGGTCTTGCCACCAGGACGGACTCCAAAATCTCCTCCAACTCTCGTTCCTTCGTACCCGCGTTCAATGCCACCGCGCCGCCGAAGGTTCCGGGGATCAACGTCAAAAATTCTGCTCCTACCAGGCCTCTTGCCAACAATCCGCGCACCAGATGTGCGTTGATGGATCCGGCCATCACTTCCACTTTCGCTCGACCCGACGCGCCGTCCTCCTTGATCGACCACGCCGCCAACTCATCGACCAATCTCACCACCGGAGCCTCGACGCCGCCGTCGGGAAAAAGGGTATTGCTACCGAGTCCCACACAGTGGAACTCCTCGTCGGCGAGTTCCGCCAACAGCGACAATAGATCATCGATGGCTCCAACCTCGATCCACCATCTGGCCGGACCACCGATTCGAAGCGATGAACGTCGGCACAACGGCTCATCCACCACCAGACGACTCGACGAGGAGCATTGGCATTTCCAACGCTCCAACCTCTGACTCAATGTCGTCGTCGTCGTCCAATCGATCCGTGTTTCGCAAAGCGAATTTGGCATCGTAACTCCCTTAGGACATGCTCAGAATACAAGAAGTGAATGTCCCTGCAAGCGGGATTTCTCCACACCCGGAAACCCTTGATTTTCCGCCCCTTAGAGCCAGTTTCTAAGCTCCGACTTCAGGGCTCTCCGCCCTTTTTCGAGCACTGGTTTTGACAACCCTCGACCGGTCTCGATCTTTTTCCACAGACCTCAACCAACGCATTAAGAATTGCCAAGCCTTTACCTGATCATCTCCAGCAATTGCTCTGCTATCTGCTGTCCCGCTTCGGGTTTGCCCAGCCCTCGAGCCCCGCTTGCAAGATTCGTCAGCGCCACGGGATTGTTCATCAACCCGGTGAGCAGATTTCTTGCCCGCGCCGAGTCGATCTCCGAATCGTCGATCATCACTCCCGCACCGGCCTCGACGACGGATCTGGCGTTCGCCCGTTGATGATCATCGGCCGCATGGGGAAAGGGCACCATCATCGAGGGTATTCCCAGTGTCAGGACTTCGGCGATTGTTGACGCACCGGCTCGACAGATGAGCAGATCGCACCAGCGATAGGCTTCGGCCATATCGTCGATGAACTCCACCACCTCTACCTCGCCATCAAAATCCTCGTATCCCGGCACCGCCTCCTCACGGCGACCGCGACCTGCCTGATGTCGAACCCTCAATCGCTCTGAAAGCTCTCCCATCGATCCCAACAATCGGGGAAGCGACTCGTTGAAACTTCCCGCACCACCACTTCCACCGATGATCAGAATCCGAAATTCCCCACCTTCGGTAGGTGGTTCGTACTCGAAGGACTCCGCCAATTTCAGCAGGTCGGCGCGCACTGGATTTCCCGTCACCACCACCCTGGTATCCGCCAGATGCTCACGGGACTGTTCAAAGGTCACGAAGGCCCGATCCACCACCCGGCTCAACAGGCGATTCGTCAACCCGGGATAGGAATTCTGCTCCATCAACGCCGTGGGAATTCCACTCAGAGATGCGACCAGTGTAACCGGTCCCGCCGCATATCCACCGACGCTGACTACGGCGTCCGGCTCCAGCCGTGCCAGAAGCCGGCGCGCTTTCAGGCCGCTTCCCGGCAAGCTCAACAGGCTCGTGACGCGATCCTTCACACTCCCCCCTTTAAGTGCCGCTACTTCCACCAACTCCAATTCGAAATCCGTCTCGGGAATCACCCTGGCTTCGATTCCCGACTTCGTCCCCACGAAGGTCACCCTCGCCTCGGGCCGCAGCTTCCGCAATTCCTCGGCGACGGCAACGCCCGGAAA
>SLPW01000378.1 GCA_007131755.1 Myxococcales bacterium
CACTTCCTCTTGGTATGTCTGGAACTCTATGCGTACACCGAGCCGCGACGCAACATTCGACCGCGTCATCGTCCTCCTCGACGTCACAAGCGATCATCTTCCAGCCCTGGAATCGGCCGCAGCGCTGGCCGCTCGTCTGCAGATCCCGTTGGTGACGCTTTTTGCGGAAGCCCGTGAGTTACTTGCCCTCGAGGGCCATCCCCTGGTGCGAACGATCGATCTTCCCACGGGGATGGGGAGATCCGTCGAGCAGGGCTCCATGAGGCGCCACTGGCGGGCCCTTGCCAGGCGAACGCATAACCGGCTGGCTCTGTTGGCCCGACATTATCGCCTGGAGGCCGATTTTCGAATCCTGGGTGGAGACCTGCGGCAACAACTGGGCGAGTTGGGGACTTCTCGAGATCTGATGGTGGTGGAGAGCGCAGGAAGGATGGTGACGAAGTATCTTCGCATGGAGTCGCAGGGGCATTGCATCGGTCGCAGTCTCCCGGCGCCGGTCGTCTTCGTGGGGGCCCGCCCGAGTCATATGCGCTCGGTGGTCCTGGTTTACGACGGTTCTCCGACGTCGGAGCGAGGTCTGGACACGGCGCTGCAGCTTACGGCAGACGACGCCTCGCTGCTGAGCCTGGTGTGGGTTGGTGAGTCGGCGAATGAGATTCGAGAGTTGACGACGCGGGTGCAGCGCCGCCTTGCGCGTCAGCGGCGAAGAATTCATGTCCACGCCCGCCGTATCGCCTGTCACGAGACCGGGGCCATCGGATCCATCGCCTCCCAGATGGGCGCCAACTTTCTGATCGTGCCCGCCTGCGATATCTATCCCGGGGAAGCCGATATCGATCGGCTCAGTCGGGAGCTAGACTGCCCGGTGTTGATTTTGCGAAGCCAGTTCGGCGACGAGAGTGACGACCCCGACCGCCGCCGCGCGGCGGTGGAAGGGTAGTGTCGGTTGCAGGTTAAGTCTTTTCCTTTCGGCGTACGAAGCCTGTCAAAAAGACCAGCGCCACAAGTATGATCGGTGCCGTGGTGTTGCCGCCGGCAGCGGAGCAGCTCGATTCGGTGGCCGTCGTCGACGGATCGTCGGATCCCGAGCCGCCCGGATCGTTGGGATCGTCGGGGTCACTGGGATCGCTGGGGTCGTCGGGATCGCTCGGGTCGCTGGGATCGCTCGGGTCGTCGGGGTCGGTCGGATCGTCGGGATCGCTGGGGTCGTCGGGGTCGGTCGGATCGTCGGGATCGCTGGGGTCGTCTTCAGCGCAGGGGTTGATGTCGTCCAGGTTAAAGGCCCGGGCGATGAAGATGGCCGCTACCCGGCGGGGGACCTCGTTGTTGGGACGGAAGGTGCCGTCCGTGTAGCCCTGGGTGACGCAGCGCTCGGCCAGCGACTCGATATCACCATAGAAGAAGTGCTCTTCCGGTACGTCGTCGAAGGTGGGCTGTTGGGGTTCGACCTCGTCCCACTGAAGGGTTCGGCGGATCATGGCCGCCGCCGCCTGGCGGCTGACGGGATTGTTGGGGCAGAAGACGCCGTCGCCGCAACCGTTGGTGATCCCCGCCGCGTAGGCCGCTTCGATATAGCCATAAAAGGTGCTGTCCACGGAGACGTCGTCGAAGGTGGGCTCCGAGGGGGGATTGGAGGTGTCGATGCCGGCGGCGCGTACCAGAAATGTCACCATGGCCGCTCGGCTGGTGCGGCAGTGGGGGCAGAACATATCTCCGTCGGGATCGCAGCCCGCAGTGATCCCTTCGTTGGCGAGCAGGATGGACTCTTCGTAGCCGTTGGCGTCGGTGGGGAAGTCGGCAAATACGGAGTCTCCCGTATCAAAGGCCGGATGGGGCGAACATCCGCCCGGTTCTGCGCAGGGGTTGTTATTCTCCAGGTTGAAGGCCCGGGCGATGAAGATGGCTGCCACCCGGCGGGGGACCTCGTTGTTGGGGCGAAAGGTGCCGTCGGCATAGCCCTGGGTGACGCAGCGCTGCTTGAGGGTTTCGATGGCTTCATAAAAGTGATGGTCTTCGGAGACGTCGCTGAAGCTGGGAGCGTCGGAGGCGACCTCGTCGGGCCATCCGATAGCGCGGTGGATCATGGCCGCCGCGGCGCCGCGAGAGATCTCGTCGCCGGGGCAGAATTCGTCGCTGGAACATCCCTGGGTGATGCCGGCGGCGTAGGCGGCCTCGATCTCAGCATAGAAGGTATGGCTGGTGGGAACATCGTCGAAGGTGGGCTGGGAAGGGGGATTGGAGGTGCTGATGCCGGCGGCGCGCACGAGCATGACCGCCATGGCCTGGCGTGTCATCGGACAATCGGGACAGAACATCCGTGGCGAGGAGCTGCATCCGTTGGTGATCCCCGCGTTGTAGATCAGGGCCGCCTCATCGGCGCCGGAGGCGTCGCTGGGAAAGTCAGCGAAGAGAGCGCCGTCGGCGTCATCGTCGGGGGTGGGCACGCAGCCACCCGGGTCGGGCTCGGGCTCTGGCGGCGGAGGCGGGGGTTCCGTGGAGCCGCCCTGGGCGCGGGCGATGATCTCGTCGATGGCGTTGATGCCCTGGTTGCCCGGGCAGTTGGTGGTCTGCCCCGGATGTTCGCGGTGGCCGAGGATGGCGTTTCGATTCAGGGCGATACCATGGTTGTTTGCCGCCCACTCCACGATCCGCCCCGCTCCCGTCAATTGGGCGTCCGGCGGTGACTGAGAGGTATAATTTCCGATAAGGCCAATGCCCACATTGCCGCTATTATGCCCCCCCACGTGTGCGCCGGGGCGGTTGGAGCGCGATCTTCCCTGGAAGATCTCTCCCGACTGGGCGACCACGAAGTGATAGCCGATATCGCACCAGTCCATGGTGTTCATGTGGTAACTCTGCATACTGCGCACCCGGGCGGCGGCGTTTCCGCCGTCGCTCGACGGCACGGCGGTGTGGTGAATGGCCATGCGGTAGGGAGCGACGACGTTTCCGCAGACGTTGTCTGGCTGGATGGCACCCCATTGATGGCGAGTGGTCACAAGCGAGGTGGGGGCGATGGCCTGTTTGGTGGTGGCAATATCTTCCTGTGGTGTTCCCAAAGGAGTGAGCTCGGCCAGGGGGCTGTCCACTCGGATCAGCCCGTCGCGAGCGATGACCTCTTCGAAAAATTCGATCTGGGCGAAGGTCAGCGATTGGCCGCCGCGAAACTCCACGGCCGTTGCCGGCTCGTCGAGGATGACCAGGCCGTTGTGGATGCCCGCCTCGCTGAAGAAGATGTCAACGGGCTCCCAGTCGCTCCATTCCCCGTCGTCGAGGCGGGCACGCACGGCCAATTCGTCGACGCCTTCGGCGTTCATCTGAAGGCCGATCTGCTGGAAAGGATCGGAGAATTCGAAGTGGGCCCGTCCCTCGCCATCGAAGTACTCCCGAAGAGCCGACGGCGAATCCAGGGTGATGGCCTGGGCGGCGAGGTGGTCGGCGTGGTCGCCGTCGACCTGATCCGGATAATGAGCCGGGCCGGCGATCACCGGGGAGCTCGTGGGAGCTTCGTCGGCTCCCAGAGCGTCCAGATCTTCGAACTCGCAGCCCACCAGGAGTACGCAGATCGCAAGGGCCGTGGTGGTGGCTAGTACTCGAATAGGTCGCGTTGTATCCATCTTTCTTCATCTCTTGCATTCAAGAAGCGTTAAACAGGCGTCGGAGAGCTGTGGCAAGAGTATAGCAAGATCTACGCCGATAGCGCTATGGGGGGAAATGGGGGGGATAGGTGTGCCAGGATGGCACGGTTGGGGAGAGGCCCCTCCGCCGCTACGCGGCACCTCCCCAATCAAGTTGGGGAGGGGTAAGAGCGGGCAAGTTGGGGAGGGGTAAGAGCGGGCCGCTACGCGGCACCTCCCCAATCAAGTTGGCTGGCTATTGATCACGACTCGCAAACCGCAGGCAAGCCTTGGCTGCCGAGGATTTCGGCCGCGCCTTTTGCGGCCGACATGAATAGCCACGCGGCCTTCGGCCCGTGATGGGCGTCGGGCCCTGTCCTCGGCCCGGGCTCGAAGTCCTTGCCCTTGCTCGCAGTCTTGGAGTGGGAAAAGGCGGGCCGGGGCGAGGGCCAGGGCCGGGGCCGGGGGAGAGGTCCGCCGGGCTATTTAGGTCTGAATATGCGAGATATCGGCGACCCGGAAGAAGAGGTCGCGCAACTCCCCGAGCAAGGCGATTCGATTGCGGCGAAGGGCTTCGTCGTCGGCCATGACCATGACGGAGTCGAAGAAGGTGTCCACCGGCTCCTTGAGTTCGATGAGCGCTTGACAGGCGTCGCTCCAGCGACGGTTTGTCAGGGCATCGTCGATGGCGTCGCGGCGGGCCTGAAAAGCCTCGAATAGGGCCTGTTCCGAGGCGTCCTGTAGCCGGTCCTTATGGACGGACAGAGCGCGCACATCGAGGTCGTCGGCCTGCTTGTTGAGGATGTTGACGACGCGCTTGAATCCAAGCGCCAGTGGCTCGAAGTCCTCTTCGCCACGCAGTTCGGACAAGGCCTCGACACGTCCGTAGACGGAGGGGACGTCGTCGACGTCCGTGGCAAGTACGGAGTTGACGACGTCCGTGGGAAAGTCGTCTTCGAGTAGATAGCGAAGGCGAGTGATCAGAAATTCGACGACGGCCGTGTGGACCGCCCCGTCGTCGTCGAAGGGGGTGTCGCCGTCGGCGGCGTAGGCGCCGATGGCCGAGCCCACAAGATCGTGGACGGAGAGGGTGGAGTTTCGGTCGTGCAAGATGGCAAGCACGCCCAGGGCGGCGCGGCGAAGGCCGTAGGGATCGGAGGAGGCGGTGGGCTCCATGCCGACGCCGAAGGCGCCGACGATGGCGTCGAGCTTTTCGGCGATGGCCACGCAGGCCCCGGCGCTCGTGGTGGGAAGATCTCCGGCGGCACCCTTGGGTAGATATTGCTCCTCGATGGCCCGGGCCACCGCCTCGCCCTCGTCACTTCGAAGCGCGTATTCACGGCCCATCACGCCCTGAAGATCCGTGAATTCGTGGACCATCTCCGTGACCAGGTCGGCCTTCGACAATTCGGCACCTCGGCGCGCGGCCACGACGTCGTCGCCGGAGAGTCTCATGGCCCGGGCCACGTCGGCGGCCAGCTTCGCCATGCGCTGCGTTCGCTCGTAGATGGTGCCCAGAGGGCCGATCCAGATGACGTCCTTCAATTTCTCGTGGTGATCCTCGAGGGGAGTCTCCAGGTCTTTGTCCCAGAAGAATCGGGCGTCGTCGAGGCGGGCGCGCAGGACCTTCAGGTTGCCCTTCTTGACCACATCCGGGTCGCGTACAGGAGTGTTGTAGATGACGATGCAGGCCGGTCGAAGGGCGCTCTTGTCTTCTTCCTCTACGGCGAAGTAGCGCTGGTGGGAGCGCATCGAGGAGATGAGCACCTCTCGAGGAAGCTCCAGGTATTTTTCGCCGAACTCCACGGTGACGGCCAGAGGGTTTTCGACGAGGTGGACGACCTCGTCGATGAGCTCCGGGTCCTCTACGACGCGCCCGCCCACGGCAGCGGCGCGCTTTTGGAGTTCGGCCTCGATGAACTCTCGTCGCTCCCCGGGGGAGAGGACGACGTCGGCCTGTCGCAGTCGTTCAATATAGGTGTCGACGGACTCCACCTCGATGGGATCGGGCGCCGAAAAGCGATGTCCATAGGTGATATTTCCGCTCTCTACGCCAGCGAATTCGACGGGGATCACCTCGCCATCGCCCAGGGCCAACAGCCATCGCAGGGGACGGCCGAAGGTGATCTTTTGTCCCGTGCCCCAGCGCATGGACTTCGGAAAGTGAAGCCCCTCGATGAGGTCGTGCAAGATCTGGGGCAAGAGCTCTTTGGTGGGCGCTCCCTCCTCGAAGACCTTGGCTGCCAGATATTCGCCCTTTTCGGTTTCCACCGTATAGAGATCGGCGGGGTCGACGCCCTGGCCGCGGGCGAAGCCCTTTGCGGCGCCCGTGGGGTTTCCGTCGTCGTCGAAGGCGATATTGGCCGGCGGACCGGTGCGCTCCTCCTCCAGATCTTCTTGAGAGTCCGCCAGGGAGGTGGCGATGAGGGTCAGCCTGCGCGGTGTGCCCAGGACTTTCAGCGCGCCGGCGTCGATGCGCTCGTCTCGGCAGGCATTCTCGAATGCCTCCCTCATCTGCTGAAGAGCGGGATCGACGAAGCGGGCCGGGAGTTCTTCACAACCGATTTCGAAGAGTAGGTGCATGGTAAAGAGCGGGTAGTGGGTAAAAGACAGGTGGTGGGTAAAAAGCGGGTGATGGGTAAAAAGCGGGTGATGGGTAAAAAGCGGGTGATGGGTAAAAGGCAGGTGGTGGGTAATGGGTGATGGGTAAAAGGCAGGTGGTGGGTGGTGGATGATGGGTGATCGTTGTCACCTACTACCAACTACCCAACTACCTAACTACCCGCTAATAACGGAAAGCCCATCTGTTCGCGTTTTTCCAGATAGGCGCCGGCGACCCTTCGGGCCAGCTTTCGGATGCGGCCGATATATTTTTGGCGCTCCGTGACGCTGATGGCGCCGCGTGCGTCGAGGACGTTGAAGGTGTGGCTGGCCTTCATGATGAAGTCGTAGGCCGGCAGGACAAGCCCCTCTTCCATCAACTCGTTGGCGCTCTGTTCGAAGTCCTCGAACCACTGAAGATGGCGCTCGACGCTGGCCTGGTCGAAGTGGAATTTGCTGAACTCCACCTCTTCCTGGTGGCGGATCTGTCCGTAGCTGACGCCGGGAGCCCAGGCCAGGTCATAGACGTCGTCGACGTCCTGCAAGAACATGGCGATGCGCTCCAGCCCGTAGGTGATCTCCGCCGGGACGGGATCGAGTTCGATGCCACCCACCTGCTGGAAATAGGTGAATTGGGTGGTCTCCATCCCGTCGGTCCACACCTCCCAACCCAGTCCCCAGGCGCCGAGGGTGGGCTGTTCCCAGTCGTCTTCCACGAGCCGCAGATCGTGGGCCATGGGATCAATGCCGATCTCGCGCAGACTCTCCCAATACAGGTCGAGCACGTCGTCGGGCCCGGGCTTGAGTAAGACCTGAAATTGGTAGTAGGCGCCGAGCCTGTTGGGGTTTTCGCCGTAGCGGCCGTCCGTGGGCCGGCGGCAGGGCTCGACGTAGGCCACCTTCCAGGGCTCCGGCCCCAGGGCCCGAAGAAAGGTGGCGGCGTTGTAGGTGCCGGCGCCCTTCTCAACGTCCCAGGGTTGCTGGATGACGCAGCCCTGGCGAGCCCAGAAGTCCTGAAGGGTCAAGATGAGGTCCTGAAAATAGGCGTTGGACATCGCAGAAGTCGTGGGTTGATTGGGGGGTAAGAGAGCGAACCGGGGAACTATATAAGGCGAACGGAGAGGCAGGGCAACCTCGGTGGGGATTGGGAGGTTCACTCCGCGGCCCGCCTTTCCCCCGGCCCCGGCCCTGGCCCTCGCCCAGGCCCGCCTCTTCCCACGCTAAGACTGCGAGCAAGGGCAAGGACATGGGCAAGGTTACTTCGGGCCGGGGCCAGGGCCAGGGAGCGCGCATTCCAAGTTGTGGACAACGTTGAGGCCCTGGCCCGATGTTGCTTGGCGTCGTCGAATGAGGTTTGGGACAAAAATATCCCCAGGAGGGAGGAGCAAGGACCGGAAAAGCCAACAGCAAAGGACGGGCCAGGGCGAGGGCGAGGGACCGGGCCAGGGAACGACTACCGACGGAAACCGATCATACCTCCCCACTGCGCTTACGCTTGTGGGGAGGCACTATTGCCGCTATCCACCTCTTTTGCCCTGCGTCGCAACCCCCAATGGGCGTTGAGGTTGTCGGCACAGGTCGACCCTTTCATCGTCATGCTTTCACGAAGAGAGATGACTAATATGATGCGACGATACGACAAAGAGCGCGACCACGACGCCCTGGCGCGGATCTGGCGTGAGATCGGGTGGTTGGCCGACCACGACGTGGCGCGAGAGGCCTTTGAAGAGGAGATGGACTTCCTCAAGGGGTGGGTCGTGGAGTCTGGAGGGGAGGCGGAGTGCTATGTGGGGACGACGCCGGGGACGATGCGCTATGGGGACGTAGATCTGTCGATGTCGTTGGTGGGTGCCGTGACGACGAGTCGGGTGGCCAGAAAGCGCGGGCTCGCCACGAGGTTGACAGCCCGGGCGATGAGCGACGTCTGCGAGGAGGGCGTGGACGTGGCGGTGCTGGGGATGTTCGAGCAGGGGTTTTACGACCGGCTGGGCTTCGGGACCGGCTGTGTCCAGCATCTATATCGAATCCTGACGACCCAGCTCGACGTGCCGAGGTTGGAGCGAAGTCCGAAGAGGCTCGGTCGCGAGACGTGGCGAAATGTCCACGCCAATCGCATGGCGCGCAGGCGGCGCCACGGCGCCGTGACGATCACCGATGCTCGTAGCACTCTGGGGGAGATGTCTTTTCACTTTCATTCCTTCGGACTCGGATTCTTCGACGGGCCCGACGACACCTTGAGTCATCATGTGTGGGTGGAGCCCCAGGAAGGAAATATCGCCGACGGGCCCTATAAGGTGATGTGGATGGCCTTCGAGACCTACGAGCAACTCCTGGAGCTGCTCTCGGTGCTGCACTCCTTCGATGATCAGGTGGAGAAATTGATCCTCGTCGAGCCTCCGGGAGTACGCCTGCAGGATTTTCTTCGAAAGCCGCTTCACCACTGGATGTTGACGCGAAATAGCCCATTTCGGATCGGCATCGAGGGGCTGGCCTATTGGCAGGTGCGCATCTGCGATGTGGAGAGTTGCCTGCGAAAGACGAGCCTTCCCACGCGGGAGAGCGTGGCCTTCAATCTTCGCCTCACAGATCCGATCGAAAGTCGCGTCGAAGAAGGGTGGGGTTGGTCCGGCGTGGGCGGAGACTACGTGGTGAACCTGGGCCCGTCGTCGAGCGCCGAGGGCGGACGGGATGCCACACTTCCCACGCTGGAGGCATCGGTGGGGGCCTTTAGCAGAATGTGGCTCGGCGTTGCGCCGGCGACGACACTTGCCATCTCCGACGAGCTGTCGGCACCGCAAAAGCTCCTCGAGAAGCTCGACGACATCATTTGCCTTCCCATGCCCGATCCCGACTGGGAGGTATGACAGTGGGGACAAAAAAACGCCCCGGCCAAAAAGACCGGGGCGTGTTAAGCACTTAGACAGTCAGCAATCAGTTGCCGACGCCGGTGATGACCACCGATTCTCCCTCGATGAGGAGGCCGATGCTGGCGGCGTCGACGACGCCGTCGTCGTTGGAGTCGATGTCGGCGGCAATCCCGAGGAAGCTGACGAAGCTGCAGTTGTCGGCCAGCAGTCCACAGAGTTCTTCGTCAGTGGCCTCACATACTTCCTCGAAGTCTTCTTCTGGTTCGTCCTCGAAATCTTTGTTTTCGATCTCGTCGATGCAGGCAATGGACATGATGTCGCCATCGTCCATGGTGATCATGGGGTCCGGGTTTTCGAGGCAATCGCAGTCGGCGGCGAAGTCGTTGAGGGCGTCGATGATGTCTGCGATCATGAGCAGGCCGCCGAGCTCGCCACCGCTGAGGTTGACGCCATCTTCGACGCCGTTGTCGACGGAGGCATTGGCGACGAGCTGAGCTTGACGAATGGTCAGATCCAGGTCCAGCTCCAGGGCTCCGCCGCTGATGGCGCCAATATCGAGGGACAGAATCATGGTGCCCGGGCCGGCAGTCAGACCACCACTTCCGTCCAATTCGGCGTTGGGGATGAATGCGTGGGGGTGGGCGCCTTCTTCGAAGCTCAGAGGATCGATGGTGGCCTCTCCGCCGGAGACCTCTTCGCCGAGAAGGAAGTTGAGGGTGAACTCCTGGCCATCGTCGAATTCTTCGAGACCGTCGTGTTCGAAGACGATGTTGATGGAACCCTCTGCGATACTTTCGGCGATGTCGGCGTTGAGATCCTCGCGGCTGATATCCGCCAGGTTTTCGGCCGTCTCCAACAGAATGGCGAGGCCGTTGTCGGGATCACCGTCGCCACCGTCGGTGAAGTCGACGCAGCAGTCGGTGTCGGCGATCTCGAGCTTGTTGACATGAGTTGCGGGACCGAAGCCGAAACCGTCGGTCGACTCGGAGCACCGAGGGGGAGGATTGTCGCCCTCGTCGCAGGTCAGGTCGTAGCTTGGAGTGCCGTTGCCGTTTCCATTCGGTTCCTGGCTCTCCGAGGTTCCGTTCTCATCGTCGCCACAGGCAACGGCCGTGGCGAGTCCGACGGAGAGGAGTCCGACAAAAAAGAGTTTCGATGTGTTCTTCCAATTCATGGGTGATGCCTCCAGAGGGGGTGACTTCGCATCTGATCTCAGAACCAAGCCAAAAGAGCGCTACCGCAGCGAGTTTGTGGGCCCGGGTGAACCACCCCGGCGTCGCCGGGAGATGGGCGACGAACTGGGCCAGACTTTCCGAAAGGAAAATTCCAGAACGGACGCTAACAAAAAAGCGGGGGGTTGGTCAAGTTTTTGGTTGGAAGTAGACGTGGGGGAAGAGGCAAGGGGGAACGAGGAGAAGGGGCAGAAGAGGAGAGAGCGGGCACGCTGTGGTTGTTCGGCAGGCGGCGATTGTATAAGGTCGCCGCCCAGAAGTAGGAACGCAAACGCAACCAATCCCAGCCGAGGAGAAGAGATGACGAGCGACGCGATGGTGAGCATCGCCGTGGTGGGGGCCACGGGGGCGGTGGGACGTGAGATATTCGAGGTGTTGGAGGAGCGCAATTTCCCAGTGGGAGAGCTGCGAGCCATGGCCTCCCATCGCTCGGCGGGAAAGACCATTACCTTCGATGGCCGCCAGGTGGAGGTGGAAGACGTGGCGAAGGCCGATTTCTCGGGCGTTGATATCGCCTTATTTTCGGCGGGGTCGTCGGTGAGCCGCGACTACGCCCACGAATTCGTCGACGCCGGGGCGGTGGTGGTGGACAATACCAGCGCCTTTCGCATGGATCCGTCGGTGCCGCTGGTGGTCCCGGAGGTCAACTCCCATGCCATCGCCGACCACCAGGGGATCATCGCCAACCCCAATTGTTCCACCATCCAGATGGTGGTGGCCCTCAAGCCCATCGCCGATCGGTACGGTCTCAATCGGGTGGTGGTCAGCACCTATCAATCGGCGTCAGGAGCCGGTCAGAGCGGGGTGACGGAGTTGATGGAAGGGGTGCGGGCGAAGGTGGCGGGGGAACAAGAACCGACCCCGTCGACGTTTGCCCACCCGCTGGCCTTTGACGCCCTTCCTCATATCGACGTATTCGATGCCAATGGTTATACCCGCGAAGAGTTGAAGATGGTCCGGGAGACCCGCAAGATCATGGAGACCCCAAAGTTGGAAGTGTCGGCGACCTGCGTGCGCATCCCGGTGGTGCGATCGCATAGCGAAGCGGTGACGGTGGACCTCGAAAAAGACTTCGATGTCGAAGAGGTGCGAAGGTTGCTTGCCGAGTCGCCGGGCGTGGAGGTGATGGACGAGCCCGAAAAGGCGCGCTATCCGTTGGCTCGTCAGGCCGAGGGTACCGACCCCTGCTGGGTCGGGCGCATTCGCCGCGACGTCGCTCGCCACAGAACGCTTCATTTCTGGGTGGTCAGCGACAACCTTCGCAAGGGCGCTGCCCTCAACGCCGTACAAATTGCCGAAGAACTGATCGAGGAGTAAGTCCGTGAAATCGAGGTCGACGAAGAAGTTGTGGTTCGCCGGTGCTGCCCTGGCGATGTGTGCAGTGTTGTGGGGGGCCCCCCAGGCCTATGCTCAGCAGACGAGCAATCTGGTCCCCTATGATTCGATCACCATGGAGCCGAATCACCGCATCCCCGAGGGGGATGGCACGGCCTATGCCGGAATCGAGCAGTGTGACAGGCTCATCGACGGAGATCGCAACGTGGAGGTCTTCTTCGAGACCGTCGAGCAGTTGGATTTCGTCGTCGACGACCGGACCTTCGGCGGCGTCTATCACTACCGAGACGATCGGGGAGAGGCGCTGAGTTCGTTTCGCTGCGTCGATCAGGACGGGGATATGAACCCGGACTGTGAGTTTCAACTCGATACGGACCACTACGAGTTATTCCACGACGGAGTGGAGGTGACGATCCCATTTACGGAGTTGACGGGGCTGAGCGATCCGGCGATCTGCGATGAGGGCGGTCTGGACAAGGAATATTTTATTCAGCTTCGGCTCAGAAATTATTCCGGTGGTGTGACCGATCAATTTACGGAGTGGGAATATTCGGATGTGCGCGTCGTCCTGGACCTGATCCGGCCCGAGAGTCCGGAGTTATTCGATGCCTTCGCCACTCAAAATACGATCCAGGTGGAATTCGAGGCCTCCGCATCGGATGATGTGGATAACCACCACATCATCTACTCCTCGGAGCCCTTTGAAGAAGGGGCGTTGCGAGATGATATCGAGCCGAGTACCTCGCGTGTCATCTCGGGAACGGAGTCGGGCTCGATCAGCGTCGACCTCCAGCCCGGTCAGACCGTATATGTGGGACTGATGGCTCGCGACCGGGCCGGAAATTACAGCGTCGTCACAGCTCCCATACAGGCGACGGTGGTGGAGACCAGGGATTTCTGGGATTTCTACGTCGAAGCCGGCGGCGCCGAAGAAGGGGGCTACGGGTGCACGAGCGGCGCCGGAGGGACGACGACGGGGCTCGTGGGGTTGGCTCTGGCCGCCCTGCTGGCGATGGGATTCGTGCGCAGAAGGCGAATCCGAAGGTGGGCGATGGCCGCCGGTTGTGGTGTGATCCTGGTGGCGTCGACGGCCGTCGACGCCGTGGCGGGCAACCAGATCGAGGAGACCAGGGGGATATTCGAGTTCAAGCTCGGCTCCTATCAGCCCAACGTCGATCGGGAATTCAACGGCGACGGACCCTATCAGACCTTCTTCGGCGATAGCTCGATGCTCTTGTGGGATACGCAGTTGGATTATCACCTGTGGCAAGACGTCGGAAAGTTGAGCCTGGGCTTTCACGCCGGATACGGACGTGTGCGTTCAGGGACCCTCGATCAGGACGGCCAACAACTCGACCTGGACGAGTCGGCCAGGCTTCGCCTCATTCCCCTCAGGACCTCTCTGGTCTATCGATACGACTACAGCGCTCACCGTCACAATATCCCGCTTGTGCCGGTGCTCAAGGCGGGGCTCAACTACACTCTGTGGCGCGCCTCCGATCCTGGAGGAGACACCTCGGTAATCGGTGACCAACGCGGTGCCGGAGGCAGACCGGGCTGGCACGCATCTGCCGGGCTACACCTTCACCTGGACTTCTTCGACCGCCCGGGAGCAGCGGCCTTTGCCATGACCTGGGGCATTCAAAATACCTATTTATTCGCCGAGTATATGGTGACGCGCAACTTCGGCGACGGGATCAATCTGGGCGACAACCACTGGTCCTTCGGGTTGGCCTTCGAGTTTTGAGGGGCTTCAGGAGTTCAAATACTCCCCACCCAGCCCGGGTTCTTCTCCCGTCCAGGGAAAGTCGGGATAAAAGACCTTCTCAAGGGTCAGTCCATGGGGAGGAGCCGTCATGCCTGCCCGGCGTCGGTCTCCTTCCTGGAGCACCTCGCCGATGCGCATAGGGGCGATATGTCCCTTGCCGACGTCGACGAGGGTGCCCACCATGATTCGCACCATATGCTGTAAGAAGGCCTGGCCCTCGACGATGACCTCCAGGGTCGGTTCGTCGTCGCTGGCCACGATATCGACCCGATTCATCGTGCGCACCGTGGTGGGACTTTCACAGCCCGTGGAGCGAAAACCGCGGAAGTCGTGCTCGCCGACGAAGAACTCCGCTGCGCGGCGCATGGCGTCGACGTCGAGGCGGGCGCGGACCCACCAGGCCCGGTGACGCAGAAAAGGGTTGGTAAAGCGGTGGTGCCAGATGCGATAGCGATAGATCTTTCCACGAGCGCTGTGGCGAGCGTGAAAGGTGTCGTCCACCTCCTCGACGCGCACCACACAGACGTCTTCGTCGGTCAGCGCGTTCAAGCCCCGGGCGAAATCCCACAATTTGCGATCTGAATGGTGGTGAAAATGGGCCACCTGGCCGCGTGCGTGGACGCCGGCGTCGGTGCGGCTGGCGCCCTGGACCTTCACGGGGGCTGTGGCGTCGAGGATGGTGGTCAGCGCCCGGGTTAATTCGCCCTCCACGGTGCGATCCTCGGGCTGGATCTGCCAGCCGTGATAGGCGGTGCCGTCGTAGGCGATCTGAAGACGTACGGTAGGCATGAGTATCAGCGCCCCGGTGAGGAGGCGTGGTCGTCGTCCATCTCGAGGATCTCTTCGGCCGGGACGGGCTCTTGGGAGTCCAGAGGGCCCGTGGGCTTTGTCACCTCCGGGGTGCCGTAGCGGTCGCCCAGGGCGGCGAGGTGAAAACTGACCTCACGTTCGAGCTGATAATTTCGAACGAAGTCGTCGACCATGCGGTGGCGGTTGGCCTCGATAAACTCATCGCGGAATTGATCGTAGTCCTGTTCGAAGGCTTCTCGATCGGGGTAGTTTCGCCCCACCAGCCGGGCAACGCGCACGTCGTTTCGGTCCAGGACGGGGTCCGTGACGGGGTCGTCGAAGTCCAATTGACCAATGGCCTCGAAGAGATTCTCCGACAAGCCGATCTGGGGGATGACGCCCGAGCCGTGAACGGAGAAGAAGTCGGTGTGAAGGGCATCGAAATCTTCTTCTTCCAATTTCTTGAGCAGGGCCTGAAGTTCCTCTTCATCCAGGGGACCCGAGGCGTCGATGTCGGACAGGATCTCGCGGGCTTTCTGGGCCTGCTCGCGGTTGGCAGGAGTGATGCCCTCTTCTTTGCGCAACACCTGGGAGCCGATCTCGCGGCGCAAAGAGCGGTCGAGCTGGCGGGTATGAGCCTCTTCGACGTCGTCGATCATCCAGACGTGGGGACCGCGCGGGCCTTCTTTAGTGAGGCCAACCCCGTCGGTGTCGGCCTCATAGGCCTCGGGATCGCTTTTCGGGTTGAGGCCGACGTCGGATTCCAACCTCAGGTCGAGCTCTTCGGCGACCTTCTGTGGGGCTTCGCCGTCGGCGAGGCGTTGGGCGGCCTCTTGCAGAACTGAGAGGTCCTCCGTGGCGTGCAGGAGTGTGGCCTCTACTCGGCGGGGACGGGTGTAGCGGTGTCGGTTCTCCCGATAGTAGGTGCGGATCTCCGAGTCGTATTGCTCGACGGCGCGGTCGATTTCGTAGGAGCGCGGTGTATTGGCGATGGAGACGACGATGATGTCCGCTTCATCGTAGACCTGTTCGTACATGGCCCACAGTCGTTCATCGGAGAACTCCTGGGCCAGTTGCTCCTGGAGCTTCTTCTCCAGCACCATGTCGTGGACCAGATGGCGCACGTCGTCAATATCGAGGTCGACGGCGGCCAATTCCTGGCGCAGTGTTTCGGCTTCGTCGCCGTTTTGAAGCACCGGGAGATAGCGCTTGAGGGGATCGTGATTGGCCAGAAAGGAGGTCTCGTCGGCGGCGGTGATCTCGATGCCTCGTTCGGCCGTGGCCTTTCGGATGATGCGATAGCGCAGCAATTGACGCACCACGTTGATCTGGGTCATGGGGTTTTGCATCCAGTCTGGATCGCCCTCGGGAATCTGCCCCTGTGCCACCCCCGGTGCCAGCAGGCGCAGGCGGTGGACGGCCTTGTCCACATCGTCGACGGTGATCTCGATATCGCCGCCGAAGACCACGAGATCTTCGATGTCATCGTGAGGGGAGCGGATGCGGTCCTGCAGATCATCGCCGTCGTCGTCGCTTCGATCGCAGGCGATGAAGAAGACAGAAGAGGCGATGAGCAAGGTGGCGAAGATGGCGATGAAGCTTGCGCGCATGGGGGCTCTCTGCTAGGAGGTCGAGGCATTTGCACGGGCCCTTCGGCGCGAAATGGCCGCCGGGCTCGCCAGGTTGCAACGTTGCCACGTTGTTCCGTGGCACTCAACACTCGATACACAGTGGCTAATCCACTGTGGCGCGAGGCTGCCACAGAGGATCTTCGGTATGACACCTCCCAGTGTACCGATGATCCCGGGGCGGTCGAAGCGCAGTCCAGCCCGTGTCCACTCGAGGTGGAACGGGCACTTTCTACGGGAGAATGATCATGACCAAGAAAAGCCCCCTGCAAGTCGTACAAGAAGATCACGGTTCGAAGGCCCAGTTGGCCAAGAAAGTCTACGAAATGCTCGACCATCCCGACGATCCGGATGAGGCGTTCGAGCTGGAACACCGGGTGCAGACGATGAGCAATCGCAAATTGCTGCGCCTGTGGAACGCCCATCAGTTGATGGACGACAAATTCGGCTCTCGAGACGATCTGGTCGACGCGATCGTCAAGTCCAAATTTCCCAACGGAAACGACGACTATCAGGCCAAATTGGAGACCTTTACGGTGCCGAAATTGTTGGACGTTGCCCGTCAGCAAAAGCTGGTGAAGTCCGCCGAACTCGGGTGGCGTTGAGACCGAAGTCGGGGGGGGCCACGAACGGAGGCGAACCTACGAATATTCATGGCTCGTCTCGTAGCCCCAGGCCAGCCGGTGTTCAGGCTGCCCGGGGTCGGAAGTCAGAGGGCGGTTCGGAATGCCCACGCCGCGTGGCTGTTACATAATGTCGGCGTCCGTTGTGGTGTGCCACGAAGCCCCCGTCCCCTTGTCATTTGAACGCTGATTCAGTAAGGTGTTGCGGGCCGTCGCGTGCGCCCTTCGGGCGATGCGCGACGTTGTCCGTGGCCGCCATGGTGAGGCATTCTTCGGCGTCGCGTCCGTATCCACCACGAGCCTTCAAGAAGGAGAAGTCAAGGTGACCACACACCCTTTCAGCGTTGGAGACAAAGCCGTTTATCCCGCCCAGGGAGTAGCGGAAGTGGTGGGGATCGATACCAAGGAGATCATGGGGACGGCGCAGACGTTTTACGTGCTGCGAGTGATGGATTCGGATAAGCGAATCATGATCCCCGTCAGCAATGTGGACAGCGTAGGCCTGCGCTCGGTGATGAACGACAAGGAGCTCGAGGAGGTGTACGACATCCTGCGCGAGCGCGACGTCGATCTGAACCAGCAGACCTGGAATCGCCGCTACCGGGCCTATCTGGAAAAGATCCAGACGGGAAGTCCCTACGAGATCGCCGAGGTGTTGCGCGATCTGAACCTGTTGAAGTTCGAGAAGTCACTGAGCTTCGGGGAGCGAAAGATGCTCGACAAGGCCCAGCGACTTCTGGTCCAGGAGATGGCCGTGGCCAAGGAAGCCACCGAAGAAGCGGTGATCGAGGAATTGGAGCATATCTTCACGGTGTGAAGAGCGATTGATTCGATCCCGGCCCTCTTCTTTGGTCGGACCACCTACTGCCAACTGGTGTGAAGAGCGAATGATTCGATCCCGGCCCTCTTCTTTGGTCGGACCACCTACTGCCAACTATTGCGTGGAAAATCCGGGGCCGCAGAGACCGAGGACTTCCTGTTGCTGGTCGAAGCGGTGGCAGACGTCGGTGTCCGCTGTGCAGTCGTCGCTGCCCTGCTCGAGACGGCAGAATTCGTAGCATTCGAGTCCACCCCCCGGCTCGGGGCTCGGATAACAGCCCGTGGCGTCTTCTCCGCAGGTCGTATTCTCCAGGGTGCATCCTCCCTGCCCGTCGGAGCTGTCCGTGAAGCAAACGCCGATATTTTCGTCAAAGGGAATGCAGTTGCCCTCGGCGCAGTCCGTCTGCGGCTGATCGAAGGGTCGGCACGACTGCATGCAGGTCCCCTCGATGCACAGAGCTGAATCGGCACAACTGAAGGGATCCTGAGTGTTGCAGGGATCGCCGTGTTGCCCGCTTCCGGTGGAGGGATAGCAGATTCCATCGGCCTGGGAGCCGTCGAAATAGATGCAGTGCATTGCGTCATCGGCGCAGGGGCCGTTCGCATGGCAACTCGTCATGCAGATCCCCTCATTGAAGCCGGATCCTTCCTCGTAGAGACAGACCGAGGAGTCACTGGGACAGGTGGCGTCCGGGTCAGGGGCCGTGGGATCGCAGTAGCCCATGCAGCGGGGCGGTGCGAGTCCGTCGTAGTCCATACATACCAGTGGTCCCACAACCTGACCGGGGTGATCGCAGGGCTGGTCCTGGTATACGCATGCCTCAGGATCAAAGTTCACACAGGAACACTCGTGGCAGATCTGGTCGTCGTCGCAGCCGCTCTCACAGCAGACGGGCTCGTCTTCGGGGACGCACTCACCAGAGATGGGGTTGAACACCCAGCCGTCGGGGCACAGGCCGACGCAGTGCCCGCCGTCACAGATTTCGTCGTCGGCGCAGGGATTGGCAGGTCCCCAGATCGTCGATCCATCAG
>SLPW01000276.1 GCA_007131755.1 Myxococcales bacterium
CCGCCGTATCCATCCTCCCCAGAGCATTCAAGAAGAGCGCACCCGTAATCCCCGCCCCGATGGCCACCTCCACCAGGGCCAGGTCGAAGGCCTCGAGACGCACCCAGATCAGGCTCAACAACACACCGAAGGTGATGAATAGGACCACCGACTTGAACAGATCCTCTCGGGAGACGGCGTGATAAGCCAGCCAAATCGCCATAATTGCCAGGACCAGATCGAAGTAGGGAATCATGACCGTTGTCCCTCGTCCTGTGCCACATCGTGGTGCCTGGCGGCGTGGGCCACCAGATGAGCCGCCGTGGTTCCCGCCATCAGGATGAATCCCCAGATCAACACCAACTTGAAGACGTCGCTTATCCCCGGTGCGACAGGCAACAGTCCCAGAGTGACGAATCCCATCCCCAGATTGTCAGCCTTCGTCATCGCGTGGAGACGAGTATAGACATCCGGGAAGCGGAGCATCCCCATGGTCCCGGCGGCGAAGAAGACGACGCCCACGAAAATACAGCCCAGGGAAAACCAGCCTGCGGCGTCCTCAAAGGTCATCCTCTCTCTCCCGCGTCGTCCCCGTCGACCTGATGACCCACATGAGCCCGTTGCACGAAGGCGATCACCGTCACGGCTGCCAGGGCGGCGAAGACGAGCCCCACGTCCAATAAGATCCAGACGTCCATGGCCGCCGCCAGGACCATGGCGATCGCCGCGCCGGTAGTGCCGAAGAGTTGGGCCCCCATCATCCGATCTGCTCTGGTGGGGCCTCGCAGCAGTCTCACTGCTCCGCCGGCGAAGCTGAGCATGATCGCCGTCGCAAGCCCAAGATAGATCTCCTCCATCACCGGGCCTCCACGCCACCTTCTGCGAGGTCTTCGCCGAAGATCGCCGCCACCCGGCGTTCCAGGCGCTCCAACTCGGCGCCGAAATCGGATCTGAGGTCTACGACGTGCACCACGACGCGGCGACTCGATCCGATCTCTGCGCACAGCGTTCCAGGAATCAGACTGATCACAGCGCCGAAGAATACGGCTGCCCCCTCTGCGGGCTCCACTCGAAGTTTATACTCCACGAACCCCGGATCGAGAGGCAATGACGGCGAAAAGGCCCGTCTGGCCACATCGATCCCTCCCCGCACCGATACGCCGACAAAATAGGGAACGAAACGCAGCAATCCCGCCAGACGAAATCGATCCAACTGAAGGCTGTGGAGCCGGTGGCTGATGGCCGACGCCATCGCTGCCGCTGCAAACGCGAAGGCGAGCTCCTCAAGCCCCACACCGGTGAAGGCAAAGAAGACGGTGAAGAAGACGACGAAGCGCAACCACCAATTCCCGGAGCCCATTGGCCCCAATATCTGCAGCCTTCTGTCGGCCATGGTCGTCCCCCCGGCTGATGTCCCCTGGATGGCTTGAGAATAAGCGCGGCCCGCAGCTCTTCAACTACTCCATCGGGCTGTCCTGCTCCGACCCAAACTCCGCTTCGAACCACTCCATGAATACGTCCGCCGAAGCTTCGGAGTAGGTCACCGTCTGCGCCCCCATCCTGCGCGCAGCCTCGGCCTGTTCCGCCTCGAAGGCGTGCAACCACAGGGGCGTGCCCTCCGAGACCAGCCGGCGCACTTCCTTTAGATGATGCAGACTTCCCGTGGTCACGATCACCGCCCGTGCCCTTTCCACTCCGGCCTCCTTCAGGGTCGCCACGTCCTCACCGTCGCCCCAGATGGCGTCACAATCCTGCTGGCGGAATCGGACCGTCACCATCGGATCGTTGTCGATGACCACCGGTGTGAGTTCGGCGGCACGAACCTTGTCGACCAAAAGAGTACCCGCCGTTCCCCCACCAATGATCACGATATGATCGCTGCGATCGGGCACACGGGTCTTGGGGCCCGGACTGGGGTGGTAATTCATCAACCACCGCACAAAGCGGTCGCTGCTCCAAAGAGGCGTGACCATCATCGTCACCACCGTCACGATCACCAGGACCGCGAATAAATCATCGCCCAACTGGCCGGCCTCCCATCCCAGCAGAGCGACGATGAGCGAGAACTCGCTGGTCTGAGCCAGCAACAATCCGGCCTCCAGGGCTCCTCGAGAGGTCATCCCCGCCCTTTCGGCCACCCAGGCCACCAGCACGGGGGTGATCACAAGCACCAGAACAACAAGCACCAGCGCCTGAAAGACCGCTTCCAATGAGGGAAGGGTCAGTAAAGCCCCCAGAGAGATGAAGAAGACCACCATAAAGAAGTCGGTGATGGACGTAATCAATCCCCTGATGAGCGCTCGCGCCGGAAATCCCGACAGCGCCAGCCCCGCCAAAAAAGCTCCCACCACCATCGGAACATCGCCCACGTAGGCGATGCCAATGAACGCGAAGAGCGTGGCCAGCACGATGAGCAGCAGCGTCTCGTCGTCGGCACGGTAGTGCTCCACAACGCGGGGCATCACCCATCGATGCAGGATGACCGTGGCTGCCACCAGTCCCACCGTAGTCTCCAGAGGAATCAACATCCCGGCGGTGGTGTCGGCCTGCAGCGCCGCCAAAAACACCAGCGCTCCGATGACCAATACGTCCTGCAGCAGCAACACCCCGATGATCATCCGACCAAAGGCCTCGAACATCTCCTGGCGCTGCTTGAGAAGTCGCACCACGACCAGCGTGGAGCTAGCTGAGATAGCAAGCCCCACATAAAGCGCCTCTTCGATCCCGTATCCCGTTCGAAGAGTGAGCCAACCGGTGAGCAACCCCAGAAGTGCAAATTGAGCCAGCCCCACCTTTAGAGCCAATCCCGTCTGCTGTCCCACCCTGGCCGGTGCCATATCCATCCCGGCGGCGAAGACCAAGAAGGCCAGTCCCACCTGCAACATACCGATGACGAAGTCTCGGTCCGCCATCAGATCGGGAATCATCACTTCGCGACCGAAAAGCTCGAAGGTCGGTATATACCCTACCATCCCCAGCACAATTCCGCCGACGATCAGCAGGGGAATAGCGGGAAGGCGAGTCGCTCTTCCCACGGCGTAAATAGCGGCCGCCATCGCTAATATGACCGTAATCTCAAGCATCGCCCTCCCCCTGTTGGAGCATCTCCGAGAGCGAACGCCACTCGCGCTCCACGCCGTCGCGACGCGGTTCGATCAACCGCTCCACCTCCAACTCTTTGAGGGCCTCGACGACAGATTCGTCGAAGGCATGGATCGCCGTGACGACCCCTTCTTTCTTGCCGCGATAGGCCAGGAGGCGATTCGTGTCGTCGATGTGAAGAGTGCTGATCAATATCTTCGCCTGGCCGATATTGGCGGCGTCGAGCACCGACTTGTACACGGCGTTGCCGAGCATCGTCTTGCAGGGCAGGCCCTCCAACTTCGAGGTGTCCGTGTCGATGGCCAACACTGCCTCTCCCCTGGCACATAATCTGTTCACCAGCGCCCGCCCCAGAGTGTTCATTCCCACGATGATCACATGATCATTCATTCCTGCAGGGGCCTCTGGCTTTTCCCGCCCCTCGGCACCGAAGATCTTGAGGATCCCCGTCTTTTTTACAATTCCGTAGAGAGGCCCCGTATACAAAATCATATATGACGATACGGCGATCGTCACCAGCCCCACCAGAGAGATCACAGACAGAATCTCTCCCTGGATGACGCCTGCTGTCACTCCCATCATGCCGAAGATAAACGAAAACTCGCTGATCTGCGCTACCGTCACGCTTGTCGAAAACGAGGTCTCTTCGTCGTATCCACTTCGGCTGATGATGAACATGAAAATCAGGGGATTTCCGATGAGTACGAAGAGAGCCAAAACTATTGATTGGGGCATAAAGCCCATCGCCTCTTCCAGCTCCATTCGCAGCCCCAGGGTCACGAAGAAGATGGCGATGAAAAAATTCATCAGCGGGTGGACCCGCCGCCGCAGATCGTCGTTGTAGGGAAGTTGCGCCAGACTCAGCCCGGCCAGAAAGGCGCCGATCTCCAGGCTCAGATCCATGGACTCACTGGCGAAGACGAATAAGAAGCACCACCCGAGGCTCCAGATAAACAGAGTGTCCGGTCTCTTCGCTGCCCACTCGAAGGGTCTGGGCAAGATCGAACGAGCCGCCACCAATGCGACGACGAGCAAGATCGCCGTGCCCACGAAGGCAAATCCAATATCCCCCACCATCGTCCAGAATTCGGGATCATCCTCCGATGCCGCCAATCCCGCCAGGAGGGTCAACGCGGCGATGACCACCATGTCCTGCACCAGGAAGATCCCCACCGCGATTCGACCATATAGACTGTCCAGATCCCCCTTTTGGTCCAACAACTTGACCACCACCACGGTACTACTAAACGTCAACGCTACAGCGAGGAAGACGGCGTCCATGGTGCCGAAGCCCAGGAGCAGACTGATCGCGAAGCCTCCGGCGGCCGTAAAGACGACCTGGCCAATCCCGGCGACAACGGCCACCTTTCCCACATCCTTGATCTTATCCAGGCTCAACTCGAGACCGACGACGAAGAGCAATAATGCGATGCCGAACTCGGCGATCAGATCCACCGGCTCGTGACCATCTTCGTGGATCGGAGCTACTTCGATGACTCCCAGCACCGGCCCCAGCAGAAGTCCGGCTACAATATAGGCAACGATGGAGGGCACGCGAACCCGTTGAAGCACCACGACGACCAGCAAGGCGGCGCAGATGATCCACCCCAGGTGCTCGACCAATTCGACCTCCAAGCTCTCCTCCAGTTCTCATAAGCGGTTATCTCTCACGGAGCCACCGCAGTTTTGTGGCCACGCTGTATAACAGATCGCCGCCCTTCGTCGACAGGGCTCTGGTTTTGTATTAACCTTCGTCATGGTATTTAACATGCGAAGTACATACTTCGAGACCCAGTGTCTTATTTCGACCCCCATCGGACGCTTCAACAGACCAGGAGACCGCGCCATGAGGCCCCCCCTGCGACCAGCCCTATTCTTCGGGATCGCCTTCCTTTTCGTCGCCCTCGCCATCACGGGCTGTGAACCGGAGTTCCAGGACGATCTCTGTGAATCGGACCAGGATTGCTTTCCCGACGAAACCTGTACCGACGGCCGTTGCGTCTTTGAAGAAGGATGGAACGAGTGCGGTGGAAACGAAGTCCTGGAAAATTCCGTCGGCGATCCCTGCGGCCCCTGTAATCTCGACGAATACCGCTGCCCTCCCGGGCAATCCGATCCGACGAGCCTGGAGTGCTATCCCGGAAATACGCTATGTCCCGAGTTGGATCTGGTAACCCAGAACCCCAGCGACGTCGGCGATCGAACGGCCACCTTTCACGGAATGATTCAAGACTTTCCCTACGGTGCCGAAGTCGTGGAACTCGGCTTTTGCTGGACCGAAGACGGCAACGACCCCACCGTCGACGACTCCTGTGCCGCACTGGACCCGGTCCCCTCCGAGCCCGGTGAGTTCAGCCTGGACGTCGACGACCTTCGTCCGGGCACGGAACACGTCGTGCGAGCCTATTCCGTCACCGATGTAGGCACCGAAGACTACGGAAATTCCGTGGACTTTCTCACCGGCTCCCCCATCCCCGAAAACGTCGAGGCCACCAGCAGCGCCGAAGCTGTCATCTTAAACTGGGACGAGATCGTCGGGGCCGTGGGATATGAAGTGCGCATCGGCGAAGATGATGATGAAATCCACGAGCTCGAAGCTCCACTTCTGGGGAGCTTTCAAGACGAATCTGCTCCCGCTGGATCCCTGGGCGTTCCCCAGAATCCCGAGGCTTCCACCGATGTGGCTGCGGGCATTGAAATCACCTGGGATCCGCCCCAGGCTGTCGATGGCGATGCGGTGACCTACGAGGTGGCCGCCATTTATCCCGATGCCCGAAGTGAATTTAGCGACCCCGTCGATGGCTACCGCTCGGCCCCAGCCATCGCCGGCTACCAGCTTTACGTATCTGACAACGGCAGCGGCGAGTGGATCAGCGTCGGCAACGACACGAGCTATCTTCACGACGACGCGCCGAAGGCACCGCTGACTCCCGGCACCATCTCCGCCAGCAACGGTACGTCCGCTGAGCACGTGCTTCTGCAATTCGAAGTCGACCCCGACGTCGGTGAGGCTCCCGAGCAGGCCTACCGCCTACGCACCATCTACGGGGCGACCCAGACCATGGGCGGCGAAACCTCCGTATTTACAGGCCGTCGTGGGACCACGGAATCCTTCGATATCCAGTGGTTTCGCAGCCAGGGTTCCGACCCCTCGGATTTCGAGGAGATCGCCGGAGCCAACGAGTTCACCTACGAAGACGACGCCCCCGCCGCGGGAGAAGTGCGCTATTACTACGCCGAAGTCGACGCTGTAGAGGCGAACCCCGAGATGACCAACACCGACTCCGGATATATCGCCGCCGGAGGCGCCGTAGCCGACCTCCAGGTCTCCGATATCACCGCAGAGTCGGCCGAACTGACTGCACAGCTTCAGGGCGTCGGGGATCCTCCGGCGGAGCAACACGGATTCTGCTTCTCCACCGATCCCGACCCGAGCTACGGCACAGACGACTGCGTCGAATTGGGGGTCCCCGACGAGAGCTCCCCCGAGATGAGCGCATCCCTGGACGCCGACGACCTCGATCCGGGCACCACCTATTATGTGGTGGCCTTCGTTCACTCCGACAGCACCGGGACGGTCTACAGCGGCGAACAGCCCTTCACCACCGCCCCCGCAGCTCCTCAAGGCCTCGAGGCCCAGGAAGGTGTCCTCAACTGGATAGCCTCCGACGGCGCCGACGAATACCGGGTCTATCGCGACGGCACCCACATTGGCACTACGGCGGACACCACTTTTAGCGACGATGACGACTTCGATCCCCTGGCTCCAGTTAATTTGAGCGCTTCCGACGATGACGCCGCCCAGATCACCGTTCAGTGGGAGGCTGCAGATGTGGAGGACGGGCTGGAATACGCCGTGATAGCCGTCCTCGACCCCGGTTCTCTCGGCGCCACGGGCGCCCTCAAAGAGAGCGTCCCCAGTGATCCTGCTTTCGACGACCTGCCACAACCCGATCACTACGAGATCCGCTATCAGATCGACGGCGGCGACTGGAGCGACTGGGACGACGTCGGGTCTACCAGCCATGTCTTCGACGACGACGCCGCGCCCTCCATTGACTTCGGTACTCTCAGCGCCAGCGATGACAATCCCGATGGCATCCTCATCGACATCTCCCCCCTCGACACAGCCCCCATCGAGGCTTCACCGGGACCGAACGTCGACTTCGAGGTTCGCTCCGTCTCGAGCGCCGATGAGACCTCCGATGCGGTCGCCACGACGGGAATCCGCGACGCCGACGACCTTCAGGATCACCTGGTGGCCCAATGGCAATACGAAGACGATCAGTCCGAATGGCAACAACTGACGGTCATCGCTGATATCGACAACCCCGAATTCTTGGACGATGGGCCCGATTTTGAAGAGCAACGGACCTATCGGGTAGAGGCTCAACTCGACGGCATCGACGATACGATCACCGAGTCTTCCACCATCACCGGCACACGCGGTGAAGAAGTAAACGGCGGCGATTGATCACCCCGATGGTTCGGCACCGAAGCTCCTCGAAGCATTCGGTGTCGAACCACTTGTGGTCCGACGCCGAGAGCCGTCGATCATCATCAGGGTACGACGAAGATTGACTCTGCCACCGCCCCGGCCAACATCAATATACAGGGGACGGCCAGCATGGTCACAACGAAGACCACTCCCAGCACGGCCAATATCCACTTCGTTCTTTCCTTTTCTGGCCCTGGCTCCACTTCGGTCATCGACGTTGACATCGCTCCTCCGATCTCCTCGAGTCCCTTTCCAGCAACCGACAGGGGTAACTTCTCAACCAACTGCCCGGACGGACCCGAAGATATCCACTTTTCGGCCATCGCCGAAGAACTTGCCGAGTTTCCCCTTCTTTACCCCGACAAAGTGTCTGCCTTTTGTGGTAGTGAATGCGATCGTTCGACCCAGCCCTATGATGGGACTTGTCATGGCTTGTTTCCCTATGTACCTTCTGCTTCTTGCGGCGCCACGCCTTGCCAAAGCGCCCTTCACGCAGCACCTGGGCTTGCTGTTCGTTCCCTGGGGTGAAGAGTCGTAACGATGTCCCTTTTGAGGAGTTTCCGACGCATGATAGAAAGTGAACCCACCGTATTGATTGTGGAAGATGATCCCGAACTCGCCGCTGCTCTTGAAGAATTGCTTAAATCCGAGGGCTATACGACCTCCATCGAACCCGATGGAAAGCGCGCCATCGACCGAATCGAAGACGAAGCTCCGGCGGCGGTCATCCTCGATCTCGGATTGCCGGGAGCCAATGGATTCGAGGTCTGCAGAGCTGTGCGCCCGGACTATCTGGGCGCCATCATCATGCTCACCGGACAAAGTGGTGACAACGAACATATTCAAGGACTCGAGGCAGGTGCCGACGACTATGTCACCAAGCCCCTCTCCCCTCCCATCTTGCTCGCGCGCCTCAACGCCTTGATTCGTCGACTGGAGCAGATCTCCGAGGTCACCGACGTCTCGCTTTCCGGCATCGACACCAAAAAACTCGAGCGCGGTCCATTGCTAATAGATCGCCGTGCTCGAGAAGCCTATATCAATGGCGATCCCGTCAAATTGACCACCTTCGAATTTGACCTGTTGTGGATGCTCGCAAAGCGCTCCGGAAACACGGTCAGCCGCGACCAGTTGTACGCTGAACTGCTGGATCGAGAATACGACGGACTCGACCGCACCATCGACGTCCACATCTCACGGCTTCGCAAAAAACTGTCTCAGTACGGTGGCAAGGACGATTGGATCAAGACCATCCACGGGAAGGGCTATCAGTTCTTTATCGGGAACTAGTCCCTGAACAAGCGTACGTTTTGTCGCGAGGGCCCGGAGATGCGCGTAATGACAAGGAGAAGAAACGCAGGCGATGCAGCGCATCTTCAAGTTTCAGGTGAGCACAGCGAACCGCTTCGACGCAGTCAGTGCGCGCAGATCTGGGGCCGCAGCAGAAAGATTCGCTTTTTCAGGGACTAGTCCGTTCCCCCGCCAGATTCGACAACAAATAGGTCCTGCGGCTTTGCCGGTCTCCAAAATTGGCCAAGCCGTGCATCAATTTCGTCACCGCCGCCTCCAGCGTCATCTCCCCCCCCGAAATTGCTCCCACGTCACGTAGGGCTCGGCTATTTTCATATTTGTCGAGATCGATATTTCCCGCCGACTGGGTCACCACCAATACGTCGATCCCGGCTTCGACTGCCTCTCCCACCATGGCCGCCACATCGGGGCTAGCGGTGGGTACCGTTCCCAGGCCGTAGGCTGCCAGCACCAACCCGCGGATCCCTCCCTCGCTCTTGAAGGTATCCCGAAAATAATCTGCCGGCATCCCCGGTGAGACATGAATCACCATCACGGAAGCGTCGAAGTCGGGACGGAACGTATAACTTCCGCCCTGTCGCGGTTGTCGGTCCTCGAATACCACGTCCACTCCCAACCTCGCCCAGGGTGGAGCGTTGGGGCTGTCGAAGGCCCGATAATCATGGACATTGCTCTTTGTAGCGTGAGCGCCGCGCAACAACAGTCCGTCAAAGCAGATCCCCACCCCCTCGCCCCCCCTGGTGGCCAGCTCCACGGCGTCCACCAGATTTCGCTTCGCGTCCGTACGCAGCGCACCCAGTGGTCGCTGAGCGCCCGTCAAGATCACCGGCTTTCCCAGGTGTAGTAACGCAAAGCTGAGCGCCGACGCCGTATAGGCCATCGTGTCCGTGCCATGTACGATGACGAAGCCGTCAAAGTCCTGACGGGCCTCGTCGATTTCGCAGGCCAGCCTCTTCCAGTGCCTGGGTCCAACATCACTGGAATCGAGGTTGAAGACGATCCTCACTTCCAGTTGTGCCAATTTCGCAATCTCCGGGACCGCTTCGGTCAGGGCTGTCGAAAAGGCATCGGGCCGTAGCGGCTCTCCGCTCATCCCCAGCGTTCCTCCCGTATGCAATATCAACACCCTGGGCATTGCCATTGGTTCCTCGCAGCGTTCAAGACAATGAGTCAACTCCGAAGCGACGATTGCACAAATTCGCCCCTGCGGCGAGTATCGCTTTGCGAGCAGCAACCTCCCCGAACTGACTTCTCCCTATGGCTCAGACCTATTTCGCCTCCATTCAGCCCGGCCTCGAGCAGGCCTTATTTCGAGAGATTCGCCGTCTGGGGGGAAAGCGCCCCTCCCTCGTGCATGGCGGTGTCGAATTCGACGCGGCCCGAAAGACGTTGTACGCCGCTCACCTGCACCTGAGCACCCCAACCAGAATCTGGCTTCGCGTCGACGAATTCCGCGCCCGCGATGCCCCGGAACTCTACAACAAGACCCGCCGCTACGGCTGGGAGCGCCTCCTGGGAGCCGAGCATCGCGTCGCCATTCGCGCCCACTCATCGAAGTCCAACCTCTATCATACGGAAAAAATTACCGATGCCGTTCGCGATGGTCTTCGCGACCACTTCGCCGACGACCTCTGTCATGAGTCCCCTCCGACATTTGGCGAAGAAGGCGACGAAGGTGCCCAACTCCTCATGGCCCGAATTCACGACAACCGTTGTCAGTTGAGCCTCGACGCAAGCGGCGCCCTCCTCCACCGCCGGGGATGGCGAACCGAGGCCGGTCCGGCTCCGCTGCGCGAATCCATCGCCGCCGCCATGCTGGAGCTCATCGATTGGTCTCCCGAATTCGGCCTGATCGATCCCATGTGTGGAAGCGCCACCATTGCCATCGAGGCTGCCCGCCGCGCCCTGAACTATCCACCGGGGCTCGACCGCTCCTTTTCGTTCCAGAGTTGGCGAAATTTCCAACCCCATCGATTTCAAGAGATGAAGGACGAAGCGAAAGCGCGAATTCGCTCCGAACTTCCCGCCCCCATTGTGGGCCGTGATCGCGATCCAGGCACCATCGCCCTGGCCACCCGAAATGCCGCGCGCGCCTCGGTAGGCGCCGCTCTTCGCCTCGAGGTTGCAGACCTTGCAGACGCTCCGATAACGGAGGATCTGCGCTGGATCGTCACCAACCCACCCTACGGAGAGCGGCTCCAGGAAGAGGGCATCATCGAGTCCCTGCTGTCAGCATGGCGATGCGGAACTCGAGAGCGGCAGATTGCCTTTTTGTGGCCCACGGCGCGCCGCGACGTGGTTGAAGGGGCCGACGATGCCCTTGGACGGCTGACGAGCTTCAAAAATGGCGGGCTCGCCGTGGACCTATGGACCAGCGCATAACTGGTCCACTGGTCGGACCATTGATCGTGGCGCCAGAATCTCTACCATAACGCCCACATCGCTACTCTTTTGCCCAAATAGTCACGGAAGATACTCCCCTGCACTGGACCAACCATATCGCTGCAAAAGGAGACGAAAAATGACGTATATTCGAGGCAAGAAGGCCCTCATCACTGGTTCCGCCAAGGGAATGGGCCGCCTGATGGCCGAGGAATTCGCACGCCGGGGAGCGGAACTGCTCCTCGTCGATGTCGACGAAGAAGGACTGGAACAAGCCGTCGAAGACCTCTCCTCCTACGACCAACCCGTGCACACCTTCGCGCGCGATCTATCTAGCCGCAAAGAGATTCAGGAGTTGCGCGACGTCGTCCAGGATGAAGTGGGCCGCATTGACATCCTCGTCAACAACGCCGCTGTCGTCACTGCAGGAACCTACGAGGACGTCGACGACGACTGCGATCAGTTGATGCTCGACGTCAATATCAACGCCGTGCACTGGATGACAAAGGCATTCATCTCCGATCTAAAGCGTGGCACCGATACCCACCTCGTCCAGCTCGCCAGCGCCGCCGGTCTCGTTGGAGTCCCCGACCAGGTCATCTATTGCGCCAGCAAGTGGTTCGTCACCGGTTTCAGTGAAGCACTTCGCCTCGAGCTGAAACAGGGGGGTTATGACAACGTCAGTATCAGTATTATCTGTCCCGGATTCGTCGATACGGGAATGTTCGACGGCGCCAAGCCGCCCATCGTCATGCCCATGCTCCAGCCGGAGTATATCGTCGGCAAGATCATGGACGCCGTCGAGAACAACGTGGTCTATGTCCAGGAGCCCTTTATCGTAAAGCTCACCCCTGCTCTGCGAGCCCTGCTTCCTCGCCAGGTGGCCGACACCATTATGGACGTCACGGGAGCCAACAAAGCAATGAAGGGTTGGAAGGGGCGTGACGGCAGGTAATGGGTGATGGGTCTTACCCACTACAGGTCATTCGCGATTCATAGCTTTGCGCTCACCCCTTCGGACTGCATGGTCTTGCTCTTGTCCGTGAGCCATCCCATATCCCGGAACCAGGCCACCGTATCCTTGAGGCCCTCTTTGACGTCGGGATAGACGTATTCGTAGCCCACTTCGAGGGTCTTTCGGTTGCTCAACCAGTAGCTGGAGCTGATGTACTCCGCCGATTGGACCTCGAAGACCCGCACCCGGGGAATTCCGAATCTTCGCTGAAGCCAGGTCCATAAGGCGCTTGCTCGGGCCATGATGGGATATAGCGCCGTCACCGGCACGAGAGGGATATTTCTCATATTCCGCCCCGTCAACAGGGCGATATAGTTCAGGAATTCGTGGTAGGAGATAATGCTGTTGTCGACGATATTGAAGTCCTCGCCAATAAACTCCGGGTGGTCCGAGGCGTAGATGGCGAACCCCGCCACGTCTTCGACGTGCACCGAGGTGGTGATATAATTTTCGGCGTCCTTCGGAATCGCCGGCACCAGGCCCAGGGCGATGGCCAAGATGATCCCACCGTGGCCGTAGTTACTCCCCGGCCCGTAGATCGGCGCCGGGCGAACCACAGTCAGCGGAAGATCGTGCTCCTCGAAGAGGCGCCACACCATCTTCTCCTGCTCCCATTTCGAGACGGAATAGTCGTTTACGAGGTGAGTCCCCTGCGGATCGGTGGCCTCAGCAGGAGTATTTTTGGGTGACGAACAGGATTCGTCGAAGGGGACGTTGACCTTGCTTCCGTCGGCAGCCGTATAGGGTTTTCCAAAGACCCCACAGGTCGACCAGTGAATGAAGTGCTCCAGTGCGTCTGCCCTTTCCAGGGTCAACTCCAATAGATTACGGGTTCCGTCGACGTTGATTCGCCGCAGCACCTCGTAGCTTGCGCTGTAATCGTAGAGCGACGCGGTGTGAAAGATATGCGTCACCGGCCGCTCGAATAGCGGCTCCAGTGACCTCTGGTCCAGCAGATCCGAGGCCAAGATCTCCAGGCGCGGATGATCGAAGTCCAGCCCCACCGACTCCAGCACTGCCCGGCGCTCTTGATCGTCGATCATCTTCGCCAGATCCGTGGCAATCACCTCCTCACCACGTTCGAGGAGATTTCGCACGACATAGGCCCCCGAAAAGCCCAGGGCACCGGTCACCAGGTTCAAGCGTTCACTCATCATTGGCCTCAAATCTATCAGCTCTTTCCGTGCTGGGTCGACGTCTCGGGTCTGGCCCTTTCTCTCGCCGGCTGCATTGGAGAAGAGGTGCAATTAAGTGTTTACTAACGAGCGTCACAGAACATACATACCGCATCCCACAGATTTTTCCAGTCCGTCTGTCTAGACCTGCCAATTGATCACCATGATCCGCGCCATGACACGGGGTGACACGCCACGCCTCCGCCCAGCACTCGCCAGCCCGACGAAAGGAATTACAACAGGCGAAACGACAACTCGACCGAAAACACCGGGTCAAAGTCATCGCGCGTAAAGATCAAATGGGTCAACGTGCTGATGCGAATCCGTCCCTTCTCCATGCCGAGTTGAGGAGCGATCCCAAAGGCGCGACCACCGAGGGCGATTCCGCTCAACCCCTCCTTCTTTTCCTCGCTAATATTGCGACTTACCGAACCACCGATGGCGCCGATTCGATAGATCCCACCGGCCGCCCCGACGACGAAACGCGTTCGCTGCTCCAACACGATAGGTGCCGTATGACCTCCGTTATTGAGAAAGATCTCTGCCTTCCCCAAGACCCCACCCAATCCACGGGCCCCCACGGAGACGTCTTCCGTGATGCCGAAACCGAGCATTCCGATCCCATCGGCTCGCATCCCCAGCGCCACACGTTTGTTGAGGATCAGCGATGCCTCCGCTCCTCCTCCAAGCCCGTAAAAACGCGGGGTGGCCGCGGCGTGATTGAGGCTCGCTCCCAGACGGAACTGGTAGCTGAGCGGGATGCTGGAGGCCGTGGTCGCCGTTCCACCGTCCTGCCGGTAGGTCTGTCTCTCCGAATCTTGAGCAGGACTCCATGCGAGTGCCGTCGAGGCGCCTACACCAAATAAGAGTACGAATGCCACCAGTGCGCTCACAGAAGTCTTCATGAGTTTTCTCCGAATTCCATCCGATGTAGACCCGCTTTTCTTCTTGCACCGCACCCGAGACTCACCACGCAACGATCGGATCGACGCTCTCAAAAACAATCCTTCGATGCAAAAGCATCGCCCCAAATTTCGGTCACAACTTCGTCACGATTCCTCAGAGAGACCCTTTTCACGGAGCTGCCTCCTGGCATCTTCCGTCTTGTCGAGTCCTTCGAGTCCCATACCCTGTAGAATTGACTGCGTCTTCGTAAATTGGATATCCCTGTAGAGCACGACCTGAATGCGATTTCCCCAGGGATCGACGAAGTCGAGGCCCGCCGTGTCCAGCACCTGCACGTCCATCTCCTCCAGCCGCCTACGCAGGGACCGGCGGTCATCGACGACGAGCCCGAAGTGGCGATGAGCGTCTGGCCCTTGGGTTCGGCCCTCGGATATGGCGAGAAATTGGTCGCCCATATCGAGAAAGGCCATGGTGTCGCCCCGGCCGCGCAACTGGAAGTCAAAGAGTCGACCGTAAAACTCGAGAGCATCGTCGATATCACCGACCTCCAGGGCTACGTGGTTGATTCCGACGAGTCGGGACTTTTCTTCGTTATCACTCATCACGTCCTCCGAAGTTGGAGTTGGCCATGTCGCGCAACATAAGCAACGACGAACAAAGACAACAGGCATTGCGGCGCGGGCTCGAATTATTGTCCGACGCCCGCTACTGGGAAGCACACGAGGCCTGGGAATCCCTGTGGCTGTCGCTTCCCGCTGCGTCGTCGGCGCGTCGAGCCGCGAAGACGCTCATCCAATTCGCCGCCCTTTGCTACAAACCGGAGCAGGCCGCGTCGGGTCGAAGTCAATCGGATATGCAACGGGGGATGTCGAAACTACTGATGAGCGCTCGGCATCACCTGGCGGCATCCTTCGAACTCCCTCCACCCGACCCCAGGTGGTCACGCCATCACCTCGACGAGCAACTCGATGCTCTCTCCGAGGTGCTCCATGACTGGCGAGGCGGTCAGCCCCTCGCAAAGGTACGGCGTCGCGTGCTATTGATCGCCTCCTCCCTTGCCGATTCGTGGAACGACGGCGCCGGTTGACCGCTCCCAAAATCGCCCACATAATTCCGGCCCGATGCCAGATACAAAAACTCTATCAATGGTAGCTGCCATGGAACTGAACGAAATCCCGACGGACATCAATTGGGGGCGCCGCATCATCACCACCACCAGTTGGTTCGGTCTGGCGATCTTATTGCCCTTTATGTTGCCCCTCGTCATTCCCCTGACGGCGCTCTTCGACGTAGTGACCCGGCGCCGCCTCTCCACCAGCCGCACCGCCCTATTCTTTACCTATTTCTTCGTCCTCGAGTCGCTGGGGCTCCTCATCGCCTTCTGGCTGTGGATTCGCCGAAAATGCGGCATGAGCTCTGACGATTATGAACGGGCGAATCGAAAGCTACAGCGCTGGTGGGCCCGGGGATTGTTCTGGGGAACGAGTCGCATCTTCGGCGTCACCGTCGACATCGACGGATTGGAAAAGCTAGAGGATACCCGTCCCGCCGTCGTCCTCTCTCGCCATGCCAGTACCCTGGACACCATGCTCCCCATCGCCGTGGTACGAAAGCTGAAGTACTTCCGCTTCGTCATGAAGTCCGAACTTCTCACCGATCCCGCGCTCGACTACTGCGCTCAGCGCTTCCCCAACGTCTTCGTTCAAAGAGGAAGTGATAATCCCGACTTCGAGATCAAAAAAGTCGTCGCCCTGGCAAAAGAGCTCGAACCTAATGATGCCGTCGTCGTCTATCCCGAGGGAACTCGATTTACGCCGAAAAAACGCCAGCGCCTGCTCGAGAAATTCGAAGACAACGAGGAGATGCTCCACGTCGCCACCACTCTGGAGAATACCCTTCCCCCTCTTCGCGAAGGGGTCGTCAAATTGCTGGAGACCACCCCCGATGCCGATGTGGTCATCATCGCCCATCGCGGCATCGACGGTGCCGCCGCCATGAGCGATCTCATCAAGGGACGTCTGACGGGCAATCACTTCGAAATCGCCATCTGGCGCATCCCTGCCACACAGGTTCCCCGCGACGAGGAGGCGATCCGAGAATTTCTCTTCGAGCAATGGCAACGCATCGACAACTTCATCGCCGCAGCGCCCGCTGAGGATTCCAGCCCGGCCATGGCCTGATTGACCCTGTGTCGCCGGCTCCACAGAGCACGGAAGCGTGCTTATCTTGAGTCATCGCCCCGAGCCGCACCGCAGGAGACTCGCCATGTTCAACGCCATTTTTCGCGACCGTGAGCACGCCGCCGCAGAATTGGCCACAGAGCTCGCCAGCCTCGATCTTCCACGCGACACCGCCGTATTGGGTCTTGCTCGAGGCGGAGTCCCCGTCTCCCGAGAGCTGGCCGACCGATTGGAGCTAGACCACGATGTCTTCGTCGTCCGAAAGCTCGGCGTCCCCTACCAACCGGAGTTGGCTTTCGGAGCCATCGCCACTGGAGACACTCGTGTCCTCAACGAAGACGTGCTTCGCACCGCCGGCATCTCCCAGCACACCATACAGCAGGTCATCGACACCGAGCGCCGGCTGCTGAATCAGCGCGAGGCGGCCTACCGAAGGGGTCGCCCGGCCCTGGATTTGACGGGGCGCACCGTCGTCCTCGTCGACGACGGCATGGCCACCGGCGCCACCATGGCCGTCGCCGTGGAGGCAATTCGTCAACGCGAGCCCACGGCGGTGATCGTCGCTGTCCCCGTGGCATCGCGCCGTGCACGACAGCGCCTGTCCCCTCGCGTCGAAGAACTGATCTGCCTCGCCACCCCGGAGCCCTTTCTGGGCGTCGGCGCCTGGTACGAGGACTTTTCCCAGACCTCCGACGACGACGTACGCACACTCCTCGAAGAGTGACGACGAACGCACTACGACGGTCGCGTGGCCACCACCAATCGCATCACCGAAAACCTCGTCCCTTCGTAGGGCGACAACACCTCCACGTCGAAACCGTTTCGCTTCAGCACCTCCAGCGCCCGCTCCAGAGTGAAGATGAGATAAAACATAATAAACGGGGGCTTGATAAGGGCGTTTCGCACGTGCATCGCCGCGTTGAATGTCCGTGAGACCCACCACCGCGGCGTCCACATCGCCGGCATCGGCGCCGTGGCAAAGATAAACCGTCCCCCCGGACGCAGCGCTTCAAAGGCCCCTTTGACGAACCGATCCTGGTCGTCGGGCAAAATATGCCCCAGAGCGCCGAAGGTGACCACCACGTCGAATTCCTCCTGGTAGTCCAACTCCAGGACATTGCCCTGCTCAAGCCTGATCTCTGCATGCCCTTTGACGTCTTGCAGCAACTTCGACGCCTCGTCGAGCATTCCCTGCGAGCGGTCGACGCCGGTGACATACTCCCGACAAAGGGGTCGCAAAATCGCCATCGCCGCTCCCGTCCCACAGCACAGGTCCAGCGCCCGATCCACCGACCCCACCACCTCTTTGAGGGGTTCCATCACCTCGTCGGGTGTGCGAAACGGCGTATATTCGAATTTCGGCGCCAGCATATCGTAGCCCTTCGTCGTCGAGGACAGGGCCTGTCGCATCAATTCTGTGAACGTCGGACCTCGCTCATCGAACATTCTCTCCTCCTGGCGACCTGGTAACTCAGCTCGTTGTCAAAACATGATCTCCCCGTCCAATCTTTCATCTTTTCATCTCCGAGGCCCTCCGTCGATTCCCGTGGAGCCCCCCGGTGCGATCGGTTTCCGTCGGTTGTTGTTCCCAGGCCCGGGGCCCCGGCCCTCGCCCAGGCCCGTCGTTCGCAGTGGTTTCTTACCGGAGGCCTTGCCCCGCCCTCCGTGGTCACCATTGACCCCAACCCTCTTGGACGGCGCGAAATAATAGCGGGCCGGGGACAGGGCTCGGGCCAGGGCCAGG
>SLPW01000473.1 GCA_007131755.1 Myxococcales bacterium
CGACGATCTCTTCGCCGTCCAAGCTCGACGATACACCCATATCGCCTCGCTTTGACGACTTCGACCTCGTCGCCCAGTCCTCGCCGAATACGGCTCAGGACTTCCGCCGAGCACCACTAGGAGTTTTTCGCGTCGCATCACGACGGCGCCTGGAGCATCCCGGACGAAGCAGTGGTCGTAGAAAAGAAGTGGAGTGGAAGTCATGGAGGGTTCGGTCGTAACTCCTTTGTCGTACGTCCCCAGAGCAGTGCAGCTCGAGGCGTCGCGTGGTGCGGTTTCATCGACCGCAGCCGGCCGCGTTGGCCGTGAGGAGAGACGACCGCCATGGGGGATCGAACCGAAGCCATCGATCACGACGACCACATCGCTCCTCCTGGCGAGGACACCACGGAGGTAGTCAAGCGCTACAAGAGCCTGGTCTACAAAGTCGCCCACAACCTCAAACAAAACCTGCCCGAGGAGATCGAGATCGACGATCTGGTCAGCTGGGGCTATGCGGGGCTATTGGAGGCCTATCGACGATACGACGCCTCCCAGAACAGCCGCTTCGCCACCTTCGCCTACTATCGAGTCCGCGGAGCCATCCTCGACTCCTGCCCGGAGCCGATCCTCGATCCGAGGCGAAAGCGCGTCGACGTGGGCTGCAATGAGGTCCTGGAGACCTATGCTCACGTCGTCGACGCCCAGTGCAGACAAGCCACCATCGAAGAGCGATTGTCCATGCTCAGCGACGTCTCCGGCTCCCTGTTGATGGTCTACGTCCTTCCCGATTGCCCCGAGCGAGCTCTCGGCCCCGATGGCGCTCCCCAGCACGAGAAGACGGCGCGGCGTCAATTGGGCGAAAAATTGCGCCAGATCCTCTTCGATCTGCCCAAAGCCGAACAGAAAGTTCTGGACGGCGTCTATTTCCGTGGGGAATCACTGACCGAGGTAGGCGAACGCATGGGCTACTCTCCCTCCTGGGTCTCGCGCATCCACAGCAGGGCCATCGATCGCCTGCGCGATCTGATGGAAGAGCGCGGCGACACCGAGGAATTTCGCCACGCCATTCCGGTGTGAGCGTGAATCAGTTGCGGACGGGAACGACTTCGTTCCCCTCCGGAAAGTCCGAATTTGAGCAGGGCCGAGATGAAATCGATGAGATGGCCATTTCGCGAAACCGCAGTCATATCCGTGGGTTATTTCAAGTGTTGAGCGAATGGCCAGATCGCGATTTCAGCCGGAATCTGCGACATTCATGGGTTTTCCGGAGGGGAACGACTTATCGAAAGGCCTCCAAAAACGCCTCGATGACCCGCTGACGCTGCTCGTCGGTGAGATTGGAGCCCGAGGGAAGACACAGCCCGCGCTCAAAGAGATCTTCTGCCACCTCCCCACCCACACATAGCGCGTCGGCAAATACGGGTTGAAGGTGCATGGGCTTCCACACCGGACGTGCCTCGATATTTTTTGCCACCATCGCCTCTCGGATCGTCTCTCGGTGGACCCCGGCTTTCTGCTCGTCGATGGTCAGACAGGTCAGCCAGCGGGTGTGCCGTCCCCAGGTTGCCTCGGGCATGAACTCCACGCCCGGCAGATCGGCCAGCGCGTCTCGATAGGCGAAGAAATTTCGCCGCGTCGCCTCCACCTTCTCGTCCAGACTCGCCAGTTGGCCCCGTCCGATGCCGGCCAATACGTTGCTCATCCGATAATTGTAGCCCAGCTCCGAGTGCTGGTAATGGGGCGCCGGATCGCGGGCCTGAGTGGCCAGCTTTCGCGCCCTTTGAATCAACTCCTCGTCGTCGCTGACCAACATTCCCCCCCCGGAGGTGGTGATGATCTTGTTGCCGTTGAACGAAAAGATGCCGCACTTTCCGAAACTCCCCGGGCTGCGCCCGCGATAGGTCGCCCCAAGAGCCTCGGCGGCATCTTCGATAAGGACGACGCCGTAGCGCTCGCATATCTCCACCAGGGCGTCCAGATCGGCGCACTGCCCGTAGAGATGGACGGCCACCAGCGCCCGGGGCAGGCGCCCTTGCCGGTCTCGAATGGCGAGAAAGTCGGCCAATCGCTGCGGATCCAGGTTCCAGGAATGGCGCTCGGCATCGACGAAGATGGGCGCCGCCCCAAGCTGAACCACCGGAGAGGCACTGGCCACAAAGGTCAGCGTCGACACCAACACCTCGTCGCCGGCGCCGACGCCGGCAAGCCGCAAAGCGAGGTGCAGAGCAGCGGTGCCCGAACTGAGAGCGGCGGCGTAGCCGGCACCAACCTTCTGGCAAAACTCCTCTTCGAAGGCATCCACATGCGGTCCCAGCGGGGCGATCCAGTTGGTGTCGAAGGCTTCCTGTACGTATTGCCGTTCGGCCTCCCCGATATCGGGGGGCGATAGGTAGATCCGTTGCCCTTCAGTCATGAAATATCTCCCCGGCATAGCCATCGCGATCGATCGTAAGTACGGCCTGTTCCTTGTAAATCACGACGAAACCTCATCAAAGCCCTCACGCCAGCTTCGCGACCACTCCACGTCTCGTTCGTAGCGCGCAATCTGATCCTGGACCGTCTCTTCGTCCCAGTCCAACAAACGGGCCAATCTGCGGGCGACGCGCTCCACCGCCCCCAGTCCCTGATCGTCCGCCCGGTAGTATACCTGCGTGCGCTGCAGCAAGATATCCGTCACCGTCGCCGCCATCTCCATCTTCACCGCCCAGTCCACCTGGGCCATGATCTCCGGACGACCCCGGCAGATGGGCTGGGCCAACTCCGGCTCCTCCGCCGCAAGTCGGGCCACGTCACAGGCACGCACACCGTAGACGTCGACCAGAAATTCGGCGGTCTCCTCGTCGATGTTCTCACCACCGGCCTCCACGGTCCTGTCCACGAGACTGGCCACCGCCTTTTCGTCGTCTTCGTCCGGCCACTGCCGGCCTCCCGGAAGGGGACGCCGATCGGTCTTCGCCTCCTGAATATCAACGATCCCAACGTCGGCGAGGCGTAGAAATTTCACCGCCGTATCCACCACCTCGGCGCTCATGCGGCGATAGGTGGTCAGCTTTCCTCCGGCGATGGTGATCAATCCATCTTCACCGATCAGAATCTGATGCTCTCTGCTGACCTCACTCTCCGAAATATCGTCGCCATCCATTGCCATCGGGGCGATCAATGGACGCAACCCCGCCCAGGTGGAGATGACATCGTCAGCCGTCAATTCATGATCCGGAAAATACTCCCGCGCGGCGGCGATCAGATAATGGACGTCGTCCGTATCGGCAGCCACCTGTCCCGGATCGCCGTCGAAATCCGTATCCGTCGTCCCCAGATAGGTCCTCTCTCCCCAGGGAATGGCAAATAATACCCGATTATCAAAGGGGTGAAAGCAGACCACGGCGTTGTTCACCGGCAGCTTTTCGTGATCCACCACGATATGCACCCCCTTGGTGGGACGCAGCACTCGCGTCGGCGGCTCCGTGCTCATCGCCCGGGTGCGATCCGTCCAGGGCCCGGTGGCGTTGATCACCGTGCGCGCCCGCACCTCCTTTAACTCCCCATCGCCCAGCGTGTCCTTGACCACCGCTCCTTTGACCATCCCCGTCGTCTCGTCCTTGATAAAGGACACCGCCTTTGCCCAGGTGGCGACGACGGCCCCGTGCTCGGCGGCGTCGATGGCGTTCTCCAACGTCAGTCGAGCGTCGTCGGTAGAGCAGTCGTAATATAGCGGAGCTCCCTTCAATCCCTCCCTCTTCAACGACGGCTCTTCCCGGGCCACTTCGGCGGGCCGCAGTCTGCGATGGCGCTTCGGGGATCGAAATAAAGACAGCCCCTCGTAGAGCCACAGCCCGGTCTTGACCATCGTCAGGTTGCGCCGCGAATTGGTATATACCGGAAATAAAAACCCCAGCGGATCCACCAGATGAGGGGCGATATCCATCAGGATTCGCCGCTCGCTGACAGCCTCGAAGACCAGGCTGAACTCCAGTTGTTCCAGGTAGCGAAGGCCTCCGTGGATGAGCTTCGACGATCGAGAGCTGGTGCCGTACGCCAGATCCCGGGCCTCCACCACGGCGACGCTGAGCCCGCGCAGAGCGGCGTCTCGAGCAATCCCGGCGCCGTTGATGCCGCCGCCGATTACCAATACATCTACCTCATCTTCACCGAGCCGCTCCCACATTTGCTCACGAGTCAGGGTCATCATACCTCCAGATCGAAGATCAGTTCTTCGGGGCAGCCTACTTTGGAGGCCACCCTTCGAACAAGCAAGTTGCGATTCCCCGAGTATGGTCGGTTTACGTCGGTAGCAGTTCCCTGGCCCTCGCCCAGGCCCTCACCCCGGCCCGCCTTTCCCTCGGCCCCGGCCCTGGTCCTCGCCCAGGCCCGCCTTTTCCCACGCCAAGACTGCGAGCAAGGGCAAGGACATGGGCGAGGTTACTTCGGGCCCGGGCCCGGGCCGGGGACAGGGCCAGGGATCGAACATTCCAAGTTGTGGGCAACGTTGAGGCCGGGGCCAGGAACCGGGCCAGGACGGGCTCGACCACATTGAGTTCTACAACCGATCAAGGCGGATCCCCCTCCCCCCCAAAAAAATATTCTTGATTAATTCCTACCGATTTAGTAGGTATTAGAAATCGACGGTAATCCTACCAATCTGGTAGGAATTGAAAATGGAGTAGTAGTAGAACCGAAGACAGCCCGCTCTTCGCCGACAGAACGAGTAGCAATTTGCATCGGCGATGGCGGTCCCAAACCCAACGGATTGTAGTCATGAAGAACGATTATCGAACAGGTCTTACTCGCCAGGCAAAAGCCACTGCTGCAGCATTGACCCTCGCCATGATGAGCTTTGGCGTGGGATGCGGTGACGATACCGAAGAATTAGAGGTTCCCGACACCTGTAGCCAGGAACTTCAGCTCTGCGAGGCCAATGTCTTCTTGAGCGTCGAGGAATTCGAATTCTTGCGTCAAGAGGATGCCGTCACCATCCTCGATGTTCGCAGCGATGAGAACGACTTCAGCGCCGGGCACGTCCCGGGCGCCACTTTCGTACAGTTTGGCCTGTTCCGCGACGGCGATAACTACAATATCTTGTACGAAGACGACAATCTGTTGCAGGACAAAGTTCGCGACCTCGGCGTCAACAACGACGACACCATCGTCGTCTACGGAGAGGGAGACGGAAGCGGATCGGATTCTATCGCAGGCAACGTCTACTGGACCCTCGAATACCTGGGCCACGACAACGTCTATCTCCTCGACGGTGGGCTCAACGCCTGGATCAACGCCGGCTACGGCGGGCTGGACACGGGTAATGACG
>SLPW01000434.1 GCA_007131755.1 Myxococcales bacterium
CCGCCGCCGGGGGAGATGATCAGGCGACAACGGCAGTTGGAGCAGCTTCAGGGCGTCACCGGCGATCCACCACCCACTACGCAAGAAGACACGAATTCGGAGCATCCATGAAGATTTTCGTTATCCTGGGAAGCGTCTTCGGACTGCTGGGTGTGGTCACTGGAGCCTTTGGTGCTCATGCGCTGGAAGATCGGGTTGCTCCAGACATGCTCGATATCTGGGAGACGGGCGTGCGCTACCAGATGTATCACGCCCTTGCGCTGTTTGGCGCCGCCTGGCTGTACCAGCAGACCGAATCGGTGACGGCTCTCGTGGCGGGATGGGCCTTCGCAGTGGGCATCCTGGTATTCTCGGGCTCTCTCTACGTGCTGGTGTTGAGCGACGTTCGGGGACTGGGGGCGATCACTCCCGTGGGAGGACTGGCATTGATAGTAGGGTGGCTGTGTTGCATTCTGACGGCTCTCAAGTTGGAAACCCTCTCCTGAAGTTGGAGTCCTGTAGATGAGTGAGCCCATCGCCGTCGGGCGTCGTCCCTTGAATCTGGAGGATATCGAAGCCGTCGTCTTCGAGAGTCGAGACGTAGCGCTGGATGCAGACGCCATCGGCGCCATCGAGGAGTCGGCGGCCTTCGTAAGAGAGATGGCCGAGAGCGGTAACGCCGTCTACGGGGTGACCACCGGTTTTGGGGCGAATCGAAACGAGGTTATCGAGCCCGAAGACGCCGAGACCCTCCAGGAGCGGCTATTGGTCAGCCACGCCTGCGGGGTGGGAGATCCGCTTCCCACATCGGTGGTCCGAGCGATGTTGTTGCTTCGGATCAACGCTCTTGCCCAGGGAAATTCGGGGATTCGCGTCTCCACCTTGAAGATCCTGGTGGAGATGCTCAATCAGGGGATTCACCCCGTCATTCCCGAGATGGGCAGTGTCGGGGCAAGCGGCGATCTATGTCCGCTGGCCCATATGTGCCTGCCCCTGATTGGCGAGGGTGAAGTGGTGGTCGACGGCCGGCGTATGTCGGGCCGCGAGGGGCTCGAAGCGGCGGGATTGGAGCCGGTACGCCTGACCTATAAAGAGGGGCTGGCGTTATTGAACGGTACCCAGGCCATGACTGCACTCGGCCTTGTGGTGATCGTTGAATTTGCGCGGCTTCTGGACTCGGTGGACGCCGTGGGCGCCATGAGCCTGGACGCCGTGGCGGGGAGGATGGAGGCCTTGGATGCGCGAATCCACGCCCTTCGCGACGAGAAGGGTCAGTCCGAGAGCGCCGCTCATCTTCGGGCCATGCTCGACGGAAGCGAACTCGCCGGCGCCGTGGAGGGGACGATCGAAGGGAAAGTCGAATATATTCAGGACTCCTATTGCCTTCGGTGCATGCCCCAGATCCACGGGGCGAGCCGTAACGTGGCCTCTCATGTCGCGCAGGTGTTGATCGGAGAGGCCAACGCCGTCACCGACAATCCCCTGGTTTTTACGCCCACCGGCGACGAGCCGGGAGGGATATTGTCGGGCGGAAATTTCCACGGCCAGCCCGTGGCCATGGCCCTGGACTATCTGACGATCGCCATCTCCGAGATTGGATCTGTATCGGAGCGCCGCTGCGCGAAGCTTACGGACAAATACTTCTCAGAAGGGCTGCCTCCCTTTCTGGTCAATAAGCCGGGGCTGAATTCGGGGATGATGATCCCTCAATACGTCGCGGCAGCTCTGGCCTCCGACAATAAGACGCGAGCTCACCCGGCGAGCGTGGACTCCATTCCCACCAGCGCCAATATGGAGGACCACGTCTCGATGGGCATGCACGCCGGCCTCCACGCCCTACAGGTCTTGCGCAATACGGAGCGCATCGTGGCCATCGAATACCTCATCGCCGCCCAGGCCCTGGATCTACGCGAGGGGTTTCGCCCCGGAGTGGGGACCGGCCAGGCGCTGAAGGCGCTTCGAAAAGAGGTCGAATTCCTCGACCGCGACCGGGTGATGTACGAGGATATCAACCGGGCCACGGAGTTAATCCGCGCCGGTGTGGCGGCGCGGGTGTTGGAAGAGGTGATTTGAGGTTATTTCGTCAAAACCCGGGGCAGCCTGAACTACGGCTGGCCCCGGGCTACGGGTCGAGCTTTGGACCTCGGTCGGACTGCGGCGCTCGTCGTCGGCGATGTTTGTGTCCGCAAACCCGATAGCCCGCAACAACACGCCCCGTAGCCCCGGGCCACGCGCCGTCTGCGTGCCCGGGGTTTTGAGGTCATTCAATTCCACGCCCTCAACACTAATTCGCGCGGTGAACTTCAGGGTTCCACGAAGTCGTCGTGGTCTAAGAGTGCCTGGTCGAAGGTCGCGACGGTAGAGCAGCCATGTGACCGAGCGAGTTCGCGTATGAGGAAATCGGCGAAGTCGCCCCGGGAGCTTCGGTAGTCGTCGACCGCTCGGTGCAGGAGGGAGGGTTCCGTAAAGCGAAGCTGTTCTGTCTCGATTAGCCTCTCCAGGGTGTCGGCGATTTGCGGGCCGGGAAGTCCGTAGCAACTCTCGAGAACCCAGACGAGTTCGCAGAGGACGATGTTGGAGAGAAAGATGGGAGTGCCCGAATCGAGGGTTCCTTCGATAAGAGCGGCGGCGCGTTCGCATTGGTCGGCCGGCTCGTCTTCGACGAGATAACGAACGAGGACATTGGTATCGAGGGCGATCACAGCTCACCACCGCGGGAGCGGACGGCGTCTTTCATGTCCTCGATGCTCACCTGTCGGTCCTTCGGTTTGACGGATCCGCGCAGCGAGCGCAGGTCGCGCTTGTGGGGCTCCACGATGGCAGATCCATCGTCGCGAAGAGAAAAGCGCAATTCGTCGCCGGCGCGAAGGCCCATGCGCTCACGTATTTCTTTGGGGATGGTCACCTGTCCCTTGGTTGTCAGTTTTGCGGTGGGCATGGTTCGGGGCTCCTGAGGTCGAGACGGGATTCCTTACTGATTGTAAGGAGTCACTGAGGGAAATCAAACTTCCGGTGTCCCTGGTCTACTCAACGCTCATCGCCCCGGCCTTCCCTACGGGTAGGCCGGGAACTGCCGATAGCGGGGACGCAATCGTCTCCGACCTTGGCAGGGAACGCCTCGGAAAGTCCGTCGGCGGGCAAGGCTGCCCGCGCTCCGGGGACCTTTCCCTCACCGGTCGTAATACTCGCGATACCAGGCGCCGAAGGAGGCGATGCCCTCTTCGATTGGCGTCGACGGCTTGAAGTCGACGTCGTCGATGAGGTCTTCGACGTCGGCGTAGGTCTCTTTGACGTCGCCGGGCTGCATGGGCATGAAATTCTTTTCGGCCTCGATGCCCAGGCAATCCTCGAGGGCGCCGATCATATCCATCAGCTCCACGGGGCTGTTGTTGCCGATATTGTAGATTCGGTAGGGGGCGTAGCTTGTGCCCGGGTCGGGATCGTCGCCGGACCATTGGGGGTTGGGTTCGGCGACGCGATCCGTGACGCGGACCACACCCTCGATGATATCGTCGATATAGGTGAAGTCGCGGCGCATATCGCCGTGGTTGAAGACGTCGATGGGCTTGCCGGAGAGCATGGCGTCGGTAAATAGAAATAGCGCCATGTCGGGGCGTCCCCAGGGACCGTAGACGGTGAAGAAGCGTAGGCCCGTGGTGGGGAGGTCGTAGAGGCTGGAGTAGGTGTGGGCCATCAACTCGTTCGATTTCTTGGTGGCCGCATAGAGACTGACCGGGTGGTCGATATTGTCGTGGATGGAAAAGGGCATCGACGTATTGGCGCCGTAGACCGAGCTCGACGAGGCGTAGACCAGATGCTCCACCTTCTGGTGGCGGCAGCCCTCGAGGATATTGGTAAAGCCCACCAGATTGGAGTCGATATAGGCGTGGGGATTGGTCAGGGAGTAGCGCACGCCGGCCTGGGCGGCGAGGTGGACGACGCGGTCGAAGTCGTGTCGCTCGAAGCAGGACTCCATGCCCTCGCGGTCGGCCAGGTCGAGGCGCTCGAAGCTAAAGTCGTCGTATCCGTGCAAGATCTCCAGGCGACCCTCTTTGAGCTTCGGGTCGTAATAATCATTCACGTTATCCAGCCCGACGACGGTGTCTCCACGTTCCAGCAGACGTAGGCTCAAATGGAAACCGATGAATCCGGCGGCGCCGGTGACGAGGATTTTCATGGTGATGCTCCTGAGTAATTAATGTTCGAGCTATGCGCGGTACCGTCCCGGGGCTCCCTCGACTACGTCTCGGTCACCCCGGGCTACCACTGGAGAACCGAACGTTGTGGATATGCGACGCGAATACCACCAAAATTCAGATAGCGGATCGTAGCCCCGGGTGACCAACGGGAGCCCGGGGGGAAGCCCCTACAACCTCGCATCTACCGCTTCCAGCGGTAGCACGGATTTGATGTCGTACAACACGGCGTTTTCGGCGCCCAGGGCGCGGATTTTTTCGGCGCCCATCTCTTTGAATTCGTCGTGGGCCACAGCGAGGATGACGGCGTCGTAGGCCCCCGGGGTCGGGGCGTCGACGGGGGTGATGCCGTATTCCTGTTGTGCCTCTTCGGAGTCGACCCAGGGATCGTAGACGTGGACGTGAGCGTGATAGGTCTCGAGCTCTCGGATGACGTCGATGACCTTGGTGTTGCGAAGATCGGGGCAATTGGCCTTGAACGTAAGCCCCATGACCAAGATGTCGGCGTCCACCACGTGGAGGCGGCGCTGGGTCATGAGCTTCGTGATCTCTCGGGCGACGTATTGGCCCATATTGTCGTTGATGCGCCGTCCGGCGAGGATCATCTCCGGATGGTAGCCGATGGCCTCGGCCTTGTGGGTCAGATAATAAGGGTCGACGCCGATGCAGTGGCCTCCGACGAGGCCCGGTCGAAAGGGAAGAAAATTCCACTTCGTGCTCGCCGCCTCCAGGACCTCCCTGGTGTCGATGCCGAGGCGGTTGAAGATCAGGGCCAATTCGTTGACGAGAGCGATGTTGACGTCGCGCTGGGTATTTTCGATGACCTTGGCGGCCTCGGCGACCTTGATGGAGCTCGCCAGGTGGGTGCCAGCTTCGATGATGGAGCCGTAGAGGTCGTCGATAAATCGCGCTGCTTCTTGCGTGGAGCCCGCCGTGACCTTGGTGATATTGGTCAGCCGGTGCTCGCGGTCGCCGGGGTTGATGCGCTCCGGGCTGTAGCCCACGAAGAAATCGCGGTTAAAGCGAAGACCGCTATATTGTTCGAGCAGAGGGACGCAGACCTCTTCGGTTGCGCCGGGATAGACGGTGGACTCGTAGATGACGACGTCGCCCTCGGACAAAACGGGCCCCAGAGTACGGGAGGCGGACTTCAGTGGGCTCAGGTCGGGCTGGTTGTGGCGGTCGATGGGAGTGGGGACGGTGACGATATAGACGTGGCAATCGGCGGCGTCGTTGATGTCATCGATGAACGTGAGGTTCTGGGCTCGGGCCAGCTCGTCGGGGAGCACCTCGCGGGTGGCGTCGCGCCCCTCGCGAAGCTCGGCGATGCGCCGGGCATTGATGTCGAAGCCCAGGGTGTCAAAGCTCTCTCCGAAGGCGACGGCCAGGGGAAGACCGACGTATCCCAATCCCACGACGGCGACCTTTGTCTCCTTGATAGCGGGAAATGTCATCTTCGCTCCTTCAGTTCGGTTGAGCGCCCGATGCCCTGATAATAAAAGCCCTGTCTGTGGAGCTGATGGGGATCGTATTGGTTGCGCCCATCGAAGATGACGGGCTGCTTCATCAGGCGTTTCATGGCGGCGAAGTCGGGGTGTCGAAAGGGTTTCCACTCCGTGACCAGGGCGAGGGCGTCCACGTCTTCCAGAGCGGCGTATTGGTGGTCCACCAGGGTCAATCGTGCGTCATCGAACCACTCTTCGGGCAGGACGCGGCGGGCCATGTCCATGGCCGCCGGGTCGTAGGCCTGAATTCTGGCCCCGGCGTCGATGAGTTGCTCCATCAAGGGGATGGAGGGAGCCTGGCGCATATCGTCGGTGCCGGGTTTGAAGGCCAGGCCCCACAGAGCGATGGTCATGCCCGTGAGATCGGGGCCCAGGTACTGGAGGACCTTTTCGCCGAGCCGGCGCTTCTGGACCTTATTTCGATCGATGACGGCGCCGATGATTCTGGGCGTCACGCCGGCGTCGTCGGCCATATGAGTCAGGGCGCGGACGTCCTTGGGAAAGCAGGAGCCTCCGAAGCCGCATCCGGGATAGATGAAGTGGTAGCCGATGCGCGAGTCGGAGCCGATGCCGCGGCGCACGTTTTCGACGTCGACGCCCAGTCCCTCACAGACATTGGCGATCTCGTTCATAAACGAGATCTTGGTGGCCAGCATGGCGTTGGCCGTATATTTGGTCATCTCCGCATCGCGCACGTTCATATAGATGGTGCGCTGGTGGTTGCGGTTAAAGGGGGCGTATAATTCCTCCAGGACGCGGCGCGCGCGCTCGGAGTCGGCGCCGACGATGATGCGGTCCGGCTTTAGAAAGTCGTTGACCGCGTCGCCTTCCTTCAAGAATTCGGGGTTGGAGACGACGTGGATCTCATGGGCCACGCCGCGCTTTTGTAGCTGTTGGTCGATGACGGATTTGACCTTCTCGGCGGTGCCCACGGGGACGGTGGACTTATTGACCACGATGGCGTCGTCGTCGATATGCAGGCCGATCTGCCGGGCCACTTCCACGACAGCGCTCAGGTCTGCCGAGCCATCGTCGCCGCAGGGGGTCCCGACGGCGATGAAGAAGACCGGGGCCTCGCAGGCCTCGGAGAGCTCGGTGGTAAAGCGCAGGCGATTTTCATCGACGTTGCGCTCCAGAATTTCTTCCAGCCCCGGTTCATAGATGGGGACTTCGCCGCCGTTGAGGGCGGCGATCTTTTCTTCGTTGACGTCCACGCAGGTGACGTGGTTGCCCATTTCCGCAAAACAGGTGCCGGTGACGAGTCCGACGTAGCCGGTGCCGATGACGGTCAATTGCATGTGGTTCTCCTGGAGGTGCATGTTCAGCCAGCCGAGGAAGGGATCTTGTAGTCGGTTCGTCAAAACGGTGCAAATCCTATCGGGAGTTGAGAGGGCGGAGGTCGGACTCAGGGCTCGAGAGTCGGACATAGAAACTGACGTCCGACCCCTGACTTCCGACTTCCGTCAGCGCGCCGCGCGGGCGGTGCCGAAGTCGACGGCCGAGTCGTCGGGGGGACTCTGGCCGTAGCCCGGGATGAGGAGATCCAGGAGGTCGCGCACCCGGCGGTCGTCGCCGAGCTCTGCGGCTCGAAGCAGCGCCGAGAATTGGACTTCGAAGTCCGGCGGGGGATGGGTGGCGCGGCGGCCGACGAAGATTTTCTTATGAGACGTGGTGTCAACGGCCTCCTCGTCGAGCGTGAGCTCTTCGTAGAGTTTCTCCCCTGGACGGACTCCGGTGTAGACGATGGGGATCTCCTCTTCGGTGCGCCCGGACAGGCGGATCATATCCTTTGCCAGATCGGCGATGCGCACGGGGGATCCCATATCGAGAATAAACAGATCGTCATCCGTGTCGAAGGCGGCGGCCTGCAAGACGAGCTGGACCGCCTCGGGGATGGTCATGAAATAGCGAGTCATCTCCGGGTGGGTCACCGTCACGGGGCCCCCCTCTTTGATCTGCTGTCGAAAGATGGGGACCACGCTTCCATTGGAGCCAAGCACGTTTCCAAAGCGCACCGCACAGAAGCGGCTGTGGGGATGGCGCCGTCCAAGCCGCTGGACATATAGCTCGGTGACGCGCTTGGTGGCCCCCATGATGCTCGTGGGGTTGACGGCCTTGTCGGTGGAGATGAGGACGAAGATCTCCACCTCACATCGCGCGCTGAGGTCGGCGACGATGCGGGTGCCTTCGACGTTATTTTTGACGGCCTCGGCGGGGTTTTCCTCCATCAGGGGCACGTGCTTATAGGCCGCGGCGTGGAGGACGACCTGGGGCTGATGGATGTCGAAGACCCGTTCCATGCGACGCTCGTCGGCCACGTCGGCGATGCAGGGCTGGAGTCGTCCCTGGTGGCGCTGGGAGAGCTCGCGGTGAATGGCGAAGAGCGGGGTCTCGGCGCAGTCGACCAGAATGAGTTGGCGAGGGGAAAAACGCATGATCTGGCGACAGAGTTCGGAGCCGATGGAGCCTCCGGCGCCGGTGACAAGGACCGTTCGATCCTGGAGAAAACGCCCCAGAGCCTCCATGTCGAGATCGATGGGGTCGCGGCCCAACAGGTCGGTGATGGAGACGTCGCGGATATCGCGAAGGGAGACATCGCCGTGCAGAACGGTCTCCACGGCGGGGAGGATACGCGGCTGGATGTGGACCCTCCTGGCGAGGTCGACCACGTGGCGCACCTTCTCGGACTGGTCGGGGGGAAGGGCGATGATGATCGCCTCCACGCCGCGCTGGTCCACCACCTCCTGCAGGCGCTCCAGGGGACCGTCGACGGGAATGCCGTGCAGGCGCAGCCCCCATTTGTTGGGGTCGTCGTCCAGAATGGCGACCGGGCGATAGCTCAACGCGTCGGCGCGGGTGATCTCGCGCACCAGCAGATCGCCGGGATCGCCAGCGCCGACGATGAGTAGATTTTCGGGCCTCCTCTTTGCGTCATGGCCGGCCAAGGCCTCGCGGACCAGTCGCAGGGAGCCCCTGGCGCCGGCCAGAAGCACCAGGCTCAACGTGAAGTCCAGTAGATAGATGGAGCGCGGAAACATCTGGGGCTGGACCACCAGAGTGTGAAGGCCCAAAAAGATGGCCGACGAGATCGCCAGGGCGTGAGCCAGGCCCACCACGTCGTAGAGGCTGACGTATTTCCACCAGCCGCGAAATTGCTCCAAGAGAGCGAAGACGCTCAATTTGATGGCCAGAAGAAGGGGAAGCCCCTGCCACATGGCAGAGTCCAACTGGGGGTCGATGCGAAAATCGAAGCGAAAGGCGAAGGCCCCGAAATAGGCGGCGCAGAAGATGAGGGCGTGGACGGCGACGAGGACCACAACCCGGATGGGTCTGGAGAGGCCTTCGAAACCATCGATCCAGCGTGAGAGCCGGTTGACTGCCATGGTGTACTTCCCCCCGGCGCCCCACTGCGATGGACGCCAAAATACTGAAGATACTGCGACGAGCCGGCGTGGGCCCGTGGTGTTGCGTGTTGCTTAAGTTAAGGGCGTACAACGGGCGGTCAATCCAACGTCGATGTGGGCTCGATCTCGGGCTCGATCTCGGGCTCGATCTCGGTATCGTTCTCGGTGTCGATCTCGATCTCGGTGTCGATCTCGGTGTCGATCTCGGTGTCGATCTCGGTGTCGATCTCGGTGTCGGGCTCGATCTCGGTGTCGGGCTCGGTATCGATCTCGGTATCGATCTCGGTGTCGGGCTCGGTATCGATCTCGATCTCGGTATCGATCTCGATCTCGATCTCGATCTCGGTATCGATCTCGATCTCGGTATCGGTATCGATCTCGGTGTCAGTGTCGGGCTCGACGATGAGATCGAGCCCGAGAGAGCAAGGTCGGCCTCCGTGTTGAGATACGGTCATTCACATTTTCGTGAGCATCGCACCGACGCGCCTGAGTTTTTGTTGTTGATCTTCTGAGCCGGAGAGCATCACGGTGTCGAGGCACGCACAGACTTCGGCAGCCGAGGCCTGGGTTTTACGAAAATGATAGGCTCGTTGTTTCCCGCGACTTGACGCTCCCTCGGCGATGTTCAGCAACATGGAATTTGAAGCTCGTGTTACCTGATCGCTGGTATCCTTGTCTGAGGGTTCGAATCTCTGCTCTTTTAACCACTGGTTCACTTCAAGCGCTACTCGGTAGCAGTCCAATCGTTCGTGGGGAAATTCGTACATTCTATCCTCCGTCGGAGCTGGGTTTTGCTTTGGTGCTGGCCTCCAGGTTGCTGTTCATTTGTGCCCCCTTCTCTATTGTCGAAAAAATCGGGAGAATTTTGCGTGCCCCTGCGACGAAGCCATCGTGTGTGAACGTCGCAAGGGACCGACAGCTCGCCGTGAAACAGCCGTTGGAGGGAGGATGGTGTCTTGCTGGAAACTCCGTTTTGACCGACCACGAGACCGACCACGAGCACGAGACCGACCACGAGCACGAGACCGACCACGAGCACGAGACCGACCACGAGCACGAGACCGACCACGAGCACGAGACCGACCACGAGAACGAGCCCCACACGGGAGTTTCAATCCAACGCCGGCCGTTCCCATTGCCGGGCGCATTCGCGGGCCTGGCGCTCCAGAAAGCGCTCGTGGCGTCCGTCGCGGTGCTGGCGCAGGACGGTGGCGAGGTCGCGGCAGCGTTCGTGGCGGACATAAAAGGTGGCCAGCCGGCGCGGGTCGTCGTGCAGATTGGCGATACGTCGAAGGTAGGTCTCGGCTCTTTCGGGCTGCCCCTCTATCTCGGCCAAAAAGGCGTGGCCTCGCCAGCATAGATGTCGATAAGACTCCTCATAAGGTGGGTGGCAGCCCACGTCGACGGCGGTCTGAATGACCTGGTGGTGTTCCTGGTGAATCTCCTCGATATTGGCGGGGATAAAGCGCAGCACCTCTCGCCCCAATTCGTCCAGGCTGTGGCCGGCGGCGAAGGCGCGGTGGGCGATATTGAAGACCTCTGCTCGGCGTCCCTGCTTGCCGACGATATCGATGAGGGTGAGCAGTCCCGCCGGGCTGCGCCCCTCTTCGTCTTCCAGATTGCGCCCCACCAGAGTCCTGGCGTACATCTCGGCCAGCTCCTCCTGTTCGGCCTGGCGATATAGATCGATGAGCTCCATATGGGCACGGGCGTCATCGGGGCGAAGGTCGACGAGCTCCAGAGCGACGCCGATGGCCGAGAAGGTACCCTCCTCTTCGCGAAGATGGCGAAAAAAGCGTCGCCAGGTGCGCAGCGCGGCGTCTTCCAAAGCGATGGCGCGCACCTCGGCGGTGGGCAGGTCATGGCGTAATCGAGGCTCGGCCCATCCGTATAGGTTGTGGGATCTGTTGCGCTCGTTGTCGAGGAGGGAACGGTACGTCTCGGCCGCCTCCTGGTGGCGCCCCAGGTTGGCAAGGCTCGTGGCGACCAGGAATTCCTGCTGGGGATGGGGGCGCAGCTCGAAGGCCCGCTGTGCGATCTTCAGGGCTTGTTCGTCGTCGTCGTCGGCCCGGGCGCGAAGAGAGATGGCGCTCATCAAGACCCCGTCGGTGGGATAGAGATGCACTGCGCGCTCGACCTCGGCACTGTCGGAGACGTCCAGGTGGTCCTCGGCGCCCGGTACCAGCACGTAGTGCCGGGCCATCATCGTGCCTGCAAGCGCCAGAGTCAGCGCCAGGGCGAAGAGGGCCAGCCTGCGCCGGGAGGCGAAGCGATGGAAGCCGTCGCGCTTTTGGGAAAGGCAGGCCTCTAGGGCGACCAGAAAGGGGATGGCTAGGCCCATGGCGGCGAAGGGAAAGTGGAATAGAGCGATGGTGGAGAAAAAAGCCGTCAGGGCGAAGGCGTAGGCCGGGCCGTTTCGCCCTCTTCGCTTTCCGACGTGGGGGGCGGTGCGAAAGACGGCGATGGCGAAGGCCAACAGGGCGATCACCACAGCCAGAGGTCCCAGCGTCATGGCCCACTCGGCGGGCTCGTTTTCCACGGTGGGAACCGTGCGGGGGCCGACATAATGCCAGTCCAGATAGGGTGGCAGCGCGCGCTCCACGCTGCCGGCGCCGCTTCCCACAAAGGGGTGGTCCGTGGCGGCGTCGATGGCGGCATGGGCCATGTGGAGGCGAATCTCGGCGCTGGTCTCGTCTAAAATGCCGTATTCCTCGTCGGATACGGTCCACTCGTCGGGGATGGCGAAGAGGGCGATGGCGGCGGCGAAGAAAAGGCCCAGCGTGGTGAGGGTGATAAAGCGGCGGCGCTTGTGGCGATCGTCTGTGGGGGCAGCGCGGGTGAGGATGGTGATGGTGACGATGCCGATGCTGATCACCAACGCCAATAGGGCGCCGTCGCTTCCATGGGCGGCGCATAAGATGATGCCCGCCGTGGCGGCGATGGCGCCGAAGGTGGTCTTCAATGGAGAGCGACGAAGATGGTCGACGCTGAAGGCGATGGCGATGATGGCCATCATTCCGTAGAAGCCGGCGGCGTGGTTGGTGTTGACGAAGGGGGCGATGGAGCGAGCCGAGATCTGGGCCTCGTAAAAGCCTAGCATCTTCTCCGTTCCGCTCAGATATTGGGCGGCGCCGGCGATGGCGGCGAGGGTGCCGCAGATGACGAGCAGACCCAGCCACCTGCGTCGGCTGCTGCGCCGGTCGATGACCTGTGCGGCCAGAGCGGCCGTGGCCGCAAGAGCCGTCCATCGAAGCGCGTGGTCCGTGGTTCGGCCCGGATCGAGAGACAAGAGATGCCACCCCGATGAGGGAGCAGAGCCGAAGAGGACCTCTCCATTGGCCATCCACGCCTCGTAGCCCGCCGGCTGTATCAGGCGATAGACCGAGGTGGGCACCGGAATGAGCTGGATGAGGCACAACAGGGCCATCGCCCCACAGGCCAGGGCCGGAATAGACAGGACGAAGCTCGAAGTTTGAGGCTTGTCGCCCATGCTGCTAGCAATGCTCCACCATAGCCCGGCTAACGCGAGGGCTGCCAGGGCGGCGGCGGTGGTGGCGTGGACCCCCCCGATGGCCAGAGGGCTTGTCAGGACGACGATGGCGAGCAAGATCGATGGGACGTCAATCGACCATCGAGAGGGGCTGGAGGACAAAGATTTTCGGCGTTTTTTTCGCCGCTTCATAGCGCCTCCCGATGGCGTTGACGCCCCAACAGCGAAGGACTACGATTGCCGGCCCGCACGTCGTTTTGCGCCATCGGCGGCGACGAGCTTTCCTTTTGAGTAGAGATCATGTCGGACCAGTTTGGCTATCCCGAACAACGCGCCACGCAGCCCGGAGAGGCATCCGGAGAGTCGCTGGCAGAATTATTGACGCGCTACTGGGTACTGTTCAAAAAGTACTACTGGGTGCTGATTCTTACGTCCATGGTGGGCGTGGCGGCGGCCTATGTGTGGACGGAGCGCCAGCCCCGGATCTACCAGGCAACAAGTAAGCTCATCTTTAACGAAACGCAACCCAACGTTCTCGGTCGCGACTTCGAACAGGTGCAATTCGTCCAGCCCGGAAACCGGTGGCAATTCGAGGAGTTCTGGAATACCCAGCGAGAGGTGTTGAGCTCCAATTGGTTCGCCGAAAGGGTGGTCGATCGAGAGGGGTTGGCCGACGACCCCCGGCTATTTCCCGAAGATCGAGAGGGGCCGGCGTTGACCGAGGAGGAGCGTCACAGAGTCGCCGTCGGTCGAGTGCAGGGAGCGACGAATTATTCCCTGCAGCGCGACAGCCGGGTGGGGCTTGTGGAGGTGCGATTTCGAGACCCCGAATTGGCCGCCCAGGTGGCCGACGCCATCGCCGAGACCTACGTCGAATATATCCAGGCCAAACAGAGCGGGGGGCTGGAGCAATTGTCGAGCTGGTTCGAGGATTATGTCTCGGCTCAACGAGAGGAGCTCGACGCCTCTCACGCCGAACTGCAGGAGTATCAGCAGCAGCACAGCATCTTGAGCCTGTCCTATGAGGACCGGCGCCGGCGTACCCAGGAGTCGCTGGACTCGGTGACCAACCGGCTGTTGGATGTCCGCGATACTCTGTCGGAGCAGCGGGCGTTGCTTCATCAGATCGAGGAGATGGAGCGAAGCGAGGGGGATTTGAGGGCCCTGGCAGATCTTGTCGAACACAGCGCGTTGAGCAACGCCCTCAGCCGCGAGGCGGAGCTAAAGGAGGAACGGGCCGAGCTCAGCGCCCGTTATCTCGACGATCACCCCCGGGTCCGCGAGGTCGACGAGCGCCTGGCGATGGTGCAACAGACCATCGATGACGAGATCGGGCGCATCCGCTCCAGCGTCCAGAATCGGGCCGCCGTCACCGAGCGCTACGCTCGGAGTTTGGAGGCCGACGAGGCGGCCCTGATCCAGGAGGTGGCCGAGCTCGACGAGATCGGCGTCGAATATACCCAGCTTCGCGAGAGCACCGAGACGCTTCGTCAGCATTATGAGACGGTCCTGGGCCGGACCACCGAGATCGATCTCAACGCCCTGTGGGAGCACGATATCATCCAGGTCTTGGAGCACGCCGAGGTGCCGGGGGCTCCCGTCAGCCCCCAGGTGCCGCTGAACCTGGCCATCGGCCTATTGATGGGGCTGTTCCTGGGTGGGGCGATCATGGTCTTCGTCGACGCCCTGGACAATACGGTCAAGAGCCAGGAACAGATCGCCGCCTATACGGACAGGCCCCTTCTGGGCATGTTGCCCTCGGTCAACAAGAGCGCCCTTCGCGGCGTGGAGACCTTCGGGGACTCGGCGCTGGATACGCTGGCCCATACGGCGCCGCGAAGCTCCTTTTCGGAGGGCATCAAGACCATTCGCACCAACCTGATGTTCATGGCCCCCGACAACCCCCCGAAGGTTCTGTTGATGACCAGCCCCGGGCCCGGGGAGGGCAAGACGTTGACGGCCATCAATATGGCCATCGCCTTTGCACAGTCCGGCGAAAAGACGGTGATCATCGACACCGACATGAGGCGACCCCGGGTCCACAAGGCGTTGGGAATCAAAAACGATCAAGGTCTGTCTGAGGTCCTGGCCGACGAGGCGGAGCTCTCGGAGATCATCCGCGACACCGAAATCGGCGAAAATTTCGACGTCATCACCTGCGGGACCGTCCCTCCCAATCCCTCGGAGCTATTGCATACCGATGAGTTTCGAAAAACCGTCGACGAGCTCCGAAAGCGCTACGACCGTGTGATCTTCGACTCTCCTCCCCTGGCCGCCGTAACGGACGCTCTGATCTTGAGCCACTCCGTGGACAATGTGTTGCTCATGGTCAAATTCGGCCAGACCCGCCAGGAACTCCTGGCTCGATCCATCGAGCAGCTCGAAGCCATCGGCGCCCCGCTGGCGGGAATCGTCTTCAACGATGTCGACGACAGCAGCGGCTACGGCTACGCCTACTACTATCGTTATCGCTACGACGAGCCCGGCGATCTGGGACGAGACGACGATCGAGACGGGCGGGAGAGGATTGCGGGGTAGCGAGCGACGTTTTGTGGTATGCGACGTCGGTGACCCCGGGCTCCTTGAACAACAGTCGGCCGGGGCTACGAAAGAAACAGACGGACGTGTCGAGTTATGCGGGGATGGAAATCGGTGGTTTCGGGTGTGCGACGACCACATCAATCTCCAAACGCACATCGCCCTTCCTACACCAACCACCAAACGCACATTGCTTCTTACGTAGCCCCGGCCGACCGAGCGTAGCGAGGGAGTCCGGGGTCGTGACGTCGCACGCTAACATCATCTGGACGCATAAAACGGCGCCTACAGCACGTTCGCCGACCACGGAATCAGCGCCTTCAACTCCGGAGCTCGGCTTCGAGCCAGGGGAACTGCCTTGTCATCGTCGTCGCCGACGACGAGGCGGTAGGTGCCGGCGCCGGAGGGAGTGATGCGTCGGATGGCGTCGAGGCGGACGATGAAACTTCGGTGGCAGCGAAAGAAGCGCTCTCCATCGAGGTTCTCTTCCAGTGATTTGAGGCTGAAGTCGGTGAGGTAGGCACCTTCTTCGGTGCGCACTGTGGCGAAGCCCTCGTCGGCCTCGATCCACAAGATGTCGTCGACGGCGATGACCCGATATTCGCCGAGCTCTTCTACGGAGATACGCTCCAGGGGGTTGGACTCTTCATCGGCCAACTCCCGTGGCGAGCTTTCGGCGCTGAGGCGGCGTCGGACGCGTTCGATGGTCTCGCGAAGCCGCGCCAGCCGCACCGGCTTGAGAAGATAGTCCACGGCGTCCAGGGAAAAGGCGTCGACGGCGTGTTCTTCGTAGGCCGTGACGAAGACGATGCGTGGGGCATTTTCGCCGAGGCGTTCCGTGAGCGACTCGGCGAGCCGAAGGCCGTCGATTCCGGGCATGTCGATGTCCAGAAAACATAGATCCAGCGGTTCGGCGGCATCGCCGATATAGTCGATGGCCTGGCGGGCGGAGGCGAATTGCTCAATGACGTCTACGCCGTCGCATTGGCTCAATAGCCAGCTCAATTCCTCGCGGGCCGGTTTTTCGTCGTCGACGATGATTGCTTGCATGATTGAACTGCGGGTGGTGGGTACGAACTGCGGGTAATGGGTATGAACTACGGGTAATAGGTAGTGGGTAATGGGTATGAGCTACAGGTAATGGCTAGTGGGTAATAGGTGAATTCGGATGTCAGACGCGCTTGATGTAGCCCCGACCGACCGAGTCGAAGACGAGGGAGTTCGGGGTTCTGACGGCGCGAGACATTTTATGGAGTACTCCGTAGCAAGCGACGGGTCAACGGATGACGTGGCGTAGTTTTTTGCGGGCCTGGTCGGCGAGTCCCGTGGGGCGTGATGCGTCGGCGTCGATGGGGATGCGTACCGTGGCGCAGGCGCCCGGGATGTCGTCGCGTCGGGTCAATTCGAGCCTTGCTCGTCCGTGATAAAAGCGAGACAGACGCTCTGCCACGTTCCGAAGTCCCAGTCCGGTGCTTGAAGTGCGGGGGGTCGCCTCCAGGGGCATGGGACTCGTCGAGGGGCCGGGGCCGTCGTCGAGGATGCGGATCACAACGTCCTGGTCGTCGCGTTCCACCAAGATCTTCACCTCCACCTCGCCATCTTGGGAGCCGTGGCGAATGGAGTTTTCTACCAAGGGCTGTAAGATCAAGGGCGGTACGGACAATTCGGCGATCCCCTCGTCATCGGGGAGTTCCACCGTAAATTGCAGACCTTCGCCGAAGCGGGCTCGTTCGAGATCGACGTAGCGCTCGATCTGGTCCAATTCGTCTCGAAGGGTCGTCTCTTCATCGTCTCGCGCCAGCGTATAGCGAAGGAAGTCCGCCAGATCGAGGGTCAACTGGCGTGCCCGGGCCGGCCGGGTGCGGATGAGGTAGGCCAGAGTATTGAGCAGGTTGAATAAGAAGTGAGGCTGTAGCTGGTATTGCAGTGCCTCGAGGCGCGCCGAGCGGGCGGCGGCTCGCGACGCCGTTGCGTCGCGGCGGGCGTCTTCCAATTCACGCACCAGGCTCAATAGGCCTACGAATAAGATCACTCCCACGGAATTTGCCCCCACCTTGGCGGCGTGCAACGTGACCTGAGAGCTGTGGAAGACGGCCATCTCCCAGTCGAGCATGGCCATGACGGAGGCCACACCCAGGTGGTGGAGGCCCTGGATGACGACGGCGCCCAGGGCAAGGCTGGCCATGGCTGTGCCCCACTGACGGCTCCATAGCCCGGCCACCACTCCGTTGAAGACGCTGGCCCCGAAGACGTAGGGGGCCAGTTGTGGAGAGACCTCGAAGGCGTATACGCCGCCTGCAAGTGCGCCCACGCTGAGCCCCACCCAGGCGCCGCCCAGGTAGCCGGCGACGATGATCCCCACCATGCGGATATTGAATTGGCGGCCCTCGATCTCAAACCCCAAAAAGGTTCCCCACAGCGCCAGGGCACCGAATAGCATGACCAAGAAGATCCTGCGTCGCACCGATGCCCGTGCCCCCGTCTCGCCGAGCCAGACCTCGGCGGGGCGAAGCATGAGGAGCACCAGCGCCGCCGCCACCAATACGGAGACCTTCTCGAGGAGCTGGATGGCGAGGTGGATGGCTTCCATTGAAGGCGGATGATAGGTGTTGAGTGCTGGGTATTGGGTGCCGGGAATGACGAAAGGCGACGCCTCTCAGCGTCGCCTTTCGACTGTGTTCAACTGCATTGTGCCGTATATTGAAATGTAACTTCGAAACCCTGGTATTTACCAGGTGGGCGCAGTAAGTAGCACGCGTTAAAAGTCCTCACTGGGCCAATTCCAGAAGGCATGTTCGCGGCGTACCAGTGACCAGCTCCCTATTATTTTCGTACGGGGTTCCTTTTCGTTTCATTTCTCACGCACACGGCAGTCGAGTCACAGTCTAAAAGCCGGTAAACCGGCTTCCGTATTCCATTGTAGGTGCCCGACGGTGGTGACATCAAGGACGCTGCGGAGATGGGTGTGATCGGTTTCCGTCGGTTGTTGTTCCCAGGCCCGGGCCCCGGCCCTCGCCCAGGCCCGTCCTTTGTTGTTGTTTTTTCCGGGTTTTCCTCCTCCCTCCGGAGGGAAATGATTGCCCAAACGTGATTTGCCGATGCGAAGCAAAATCGGGCCAGGGCCAGGGACCGGGCCGGGGCCAGGGGGGTGACCACATTGAG